>JAAWCL010000047.1 GCA_022793235.1 Bacilli bacterium
ATTGATTTAATCATTAACGTCACTTGGTGCGACGATTTTACCTTTTGGAGCGAATCACATACAAGTTACGAACTTTGTTCTCTTTCTATGAATATTGTATATGAATTTAAACAATACTTCAATAATTTTTTTAAATTTATTTACTTTTTAACGAATAAATATTATAATTTTAGTTAGAAAGGAAATGAACTAAAATGGATTTTTATGATAAAATTTTAAAAATTGTAGAAAAGAACAATGGTTATGTTACAACTAAAGAAGTTGTAAAAAATGGAATCAATAAAACATTTTTAACAAATATGGTTAAGAATGGAACATTAGTAAGGATTTCAAGAGGCTATTATGGATTACCTAATTATATAGAAGATGAATATTATAAAATTGCTTCTAAAAGTAGAAATGCTAGATTTTCAATGGCAACTGCACTTTATCTTCATAATCTATCTGATCGTACACCATTAGTATATAATATTACTTTACCTTTTGGATATAGTGGAGTATTACAAAAAGAAAAAAATGTAATCCTTAATTTTGTAAAAAGAGAATTGCTTGATTTAGGAGTAATAGAAATAACTTCACCTTTTGGAATGAAAATTAAAGTTTATGATATTGAAAGAACTATATGTGATATTATCAAAAACAAAAATAAAATGGATGCAGAAATCTTTTCTAAAGCCTTAAAAGATTATGCCAAAAGTAAAAATAAAAATTTAAGTAAACTTACTAAATATGCAAATGCAATGAATATAGAAAAAAAGGTAAGTGAATATATGGAGGTTTTATTGTAGTGAATAAAGATAAATTAAAAAGCATTATTTCAAAAAAAGCAAATGGCGATAACAACTTGTCGGCACAACTTTATCAAATGTATTTTTTTGAACATATTTTAGATAGGCTTTCTAAAAGTAAATATAAGCATAATATTATTTTAAAAGGTGGGTTACTACTATCTTCAATTATAGGCGTAGACGTGCGAACTACTAAAGATATGGACGCAACTTTAAAAAGTTTGCCACTAGAAAGAGAAGAAGTAACACAAATAATAAGAGAAATATTAAGTATAGATTTAGATGATGGAATAGATTTTAAAATAGAAGATGTCAAAGATATACGACAAGAAAGTGAATATGGTGGATTTAAAATAAATATACTAGCCACTATGTCAACATTAAAAGTATATTTAGCAATAGAACTAACAACAGGCGATAAAATAACACCAAGAGAGATAGAATATAATTATAATTGCCATTTTGAAGATAAAAAAATACCAATACTTGCTTATACACTTGAAACAGTGATAGCAGAGAAGTATCAGACAATTATTGCTAGAGATATTTATAATACTCGAATGAAAGATTTTTATGATATTTATGTTTTAATCAAAGAAAATGCTAAAAAAATAGATTTTAGGAATTTAGTTATGGCAATACAAAATACATTTAAAAATAGAAAAACAGAATTAAATATAGAGGAAATTAGAGAACAATTAAGTAATATGAAAACAAGTGAACAACTTATAAAATTATGGGGAAAGTATCAAATTACTGCACCATATTCTAGTGATATATCTTTTGATAGTTTATTTGATTCATTAGAATACATAACTAATACATTAAGTGAAGAAGAAGTAATGGTATAATTGTTCAATTTCATTTAATTAAGAAAATAATTTGACTGAATGTTGACTTTTTTCATATATACTTTAGAAGTAGAGGTGATTTTTATTAAATATAAAATACTAGTAATAGATGATGAAAATTCTATTTTAGATATGTTAAGATTAAATCTTGAATTAGAAGAATATGAAGTTTATACTGCAAATAGTTCTATTTCTGCAATGGAAAAGTTGTCTTATAATCCCGATTTAATTTTACTTGATATTAATATGCCCAAAGTAAGTGGTATTGAATTGTGTATTAAAATTAGAGATTATGTACCGTGTCCTATCATATTTTTAACTGCACGAGCAGGAAAACAAGATAAGATAAATGGTTTTAAAGTCGGTGGAGATGATTATATTACAAAGCCATTTTCGATAGATGAATTGCTGATTAGAATTAAAGCCCATTTAAGAAGAGAAGAAAGAACAATTACTAAAAAGGTAAAGAGATTTACTGAAGATTTAGTTATAGATTATGAAAGTAGGCAATTATTTATTAAAAATCAAGCCGTAATGCTTTCTAAAAAAGAGTTCGATATTATCTACTTTTTATCAATGAATGCAGGAATTGTTTTTGATAAAGAACGCTTATATGAAAAATTATGGCGATATGATTCGGATGGAGATAGTAATGTTATTAAAGAACATATTAGGAAAATTAGAAAAAAAATATCAGAATATACAGATACCCAATATTTAGTAACGGTTCGAGGAGTAGGTTATAAATGGGAAAATTAAAATACAAAATTAAAAATATGTCACTCCGAAAATCATTATATTTGATTATATTCATAGTTTTAATTATTGTATCTTCACTAACTATTTTTACGACATTGATAACGTCTAAAGCAAGACAAAATATAATGAACCAAAGAGAAATAGTAGTAACTGGATATAATATAAATAATCAAGGTAATAGTATTGTTTATAATGTTGACAAAGATAACTATGAATATCAAAAATTAGCACCTGCAGAAAGTATGAAATATAATATTTATTCTAGTTTGATGATAGTGTTACCTATTATATATATTATGGTAGGAGGCTATCTAATTGTATATATATACTATAAAATAAAACTTAAAACTCCAATATCATTATTATCAGATGGAATAAAAAATTTATTAGAAGATAATTTGGATTTTAGTGTCCAGTATGCAAAAAATGATGAACTTGGACTTCTATGTCAAACTTTAGAAAAAGTAAGAAGTGAATTATATGACAATAATAAACGAATGTGGAATCTGTTAGAAGAAAGAAAAGTATTAACTGATTCTGTTTCCCACGATTTAAGAACACCCATAACTGTTATGAAAGGTTATTTAGATTATTTAGAAAAAAGTATAAATAAAAATAAATTAGACCCTAAAAACATTGAAACAACCTTAAGAAGTATGAATGAGGCTATATATAGGCTGGAAAATTATGTTAACAGTATTCAAAACATTCAAAAAATAGATAATATAAAATTGGAAAAAAATGATGTATATGTAAAAGATTTTATTTCTGGATTAAAAAAAGATTTTTTAATGATTGCAAAAGAAAAGAACAGAAAATTAGTAATAGAAGATAAAATAGATTTGAATATGATGTGCATTGATAAATCTGTTGTATATAGAATACTAGAAAATATAATTGATAATGCACTTAGGTATTCTAAAGAGATGGTAGTAATCTATATAAATCAAAAAGATAAATTTTTGGAATTTCAAATAATAGATGATGGAGATGGTTTTAGCGAAGATGATTTGAAAAATGCTACTAATCGCTTCTATACTTCTAAAAGCAATAGTGGATTATTTGGAATAGGATTAACAATAAGCAAAATACTTTGTGAAAAGCACGGAGGGGCTATAAAAGTTAGAAATGACAAGAAACTAGGTGCGTCTATAACTTTTTCAATAAAAATTATATGAATTTGACTAAAAATTGACTTTAGAATTTTATAATCTTCTTATCAATATTGATAAGGGGATTTTTTTAATCTCCAAAAAAGAAAGAAGGAATTAAAAAAATGTATATTATAAAAAATGCTTTTCAAAATGTGTATCGCAACAAAGGAAGAAACTTACTTATATGGTTAATTATATTTATTATAATTGTTACTTGTGCTGTATCTATTATTATAAAAAATGCAACTTCAGCAGTAGTTAATGATTACAAATCAAGATTTGGAGCAGAAGTTATCCTTAGTATGGATTCTAAAAAAGTTCAAAAAATTTTTAATCAAGGAAAAGAAGCAAGACCTATTACTTCAAAACAAGTTTTAGATTTTGGAAATTCTGATTTGTTACAGTCAGTTTCGTATGATGCAACAGCAGATGTAAATTTGAAGAATATAAACTCTATTGGGGACGACCATAACAAAGGCGATACAACTGATAATCTTCCTAATGCTTCTCTTAAAGCAACAACTAATCCAGAAATTAGTAATGATTTTAAAACTGGTAAGAGAAAAATAGAACAAGGAGAAATATTTAAAAAAGATGGAGATTGTATTATAAGTGAACAACTAGCAAAATTAAACAACTTAAAAATTGGTGATACCATTGTAGTAAGAGATTATAGTTATAAAAATCCTATTGAACATCAACTGACAGTAACAGGAATATTTATAGATTTAACAATGACTGGAGTTACTAAAAATGTAGCCCCATTAAATAATAAGAATAATGATATTTTTACTACATTTGATACTTTAATCAATATGCAATTTTTTGAAACTATTGGAAGAATAGAGCCTACATATTATCTTAAAGATCCAACAACTATTAAAGAATTTGAAAAAGAACTACAAAAAAAGGGATTACCAGATTATTATTTTGCGAAAGCAGATGATTCAGCATATAACAAAATCGTTGGACCAGTAGAAGGATTATCTGATACAGCAACTGGATTTATGGTAAGTGTTTTACTTTTAGGAGGGTCTATTTTACTGCTTATTTCAACAATGGCAATTCGTGAAAGAAAATACGAGATAGGTGTTCTTCGTGCAATGGGAATGAAGAAGTCTAAAGTTGCTATTGGACTGATTTCTGAAATGTTAATAATAACTACCGTTGCTTTATTTATAGGTCTTTGTGTTTCTTCTATTGTAGCACAACCTGTTTCAGATAAATTATTTGCTGAGCAATTAAAATATGCAGAAGAAAGCAATAAAACAACTTCAATTTCAGTACCATCAATTAGAGATAATGATGAGGAGCCATTGTCTGAACTTAAAGTGGGATTAGATAGTAGTGCTGTTATACAAATTATTTGTACTTCACTAATACTATCTATGTTAGCAAGTTTATCTGGTGTAATTAGAATTACAAAATATGAGCCGATAAAGATTTTAACGGAAAGGAACTAATGGAGGTGAAGAAAATGAAAGTTTTATCTTTGCAAGATGTTGAGTATCATTATGCAAATAGTGAAAAGATAGTGTTAAAAAAAGTTAATGCCGATTTTGAAAAAGGTAAGTTGTATGCCATTATGGGAAGATCTGGTGCTGGCAAAAGTACAATGCTTTCTGTTCTTGCTGGGCTTGATGTAGCCTCATCAGGAAAAGTTTTATATAAAGATACTGATATAAGAAATATAGATAGAGATAAATATAGAGCAAAAGATATAGGTGTTATATTTCAAGCCTATAATTTGCTTCAAAACGCAAGTGCTGCCCAAAATATTACATTATCAATGAGCATAAGCGATATGAAAATCAAAAACAAAAAAGAAAAAGCGTATGAAATATTAAAGCAGGTAGGAATAGATAAAGAAAGTGCAAATCGTAAAATCTTAAAATTGTCTGGAGGAGAGCAACAAAGAGTAGGAATCGCTCGTGCAATTTCACATAATCCAGATATAGTTATTGCAGATGAGCCAACAGGTAATCTTGACTATGAAACTGAACAAAAGGTAATGCAAATTTTAATTGATTTAGCACATAATTCTGAAAAATGCGTGATAATTGTAACGCACTCTAAAGAAGTTGCTGCTTATGCAGATATAGTTTATAACTTACAAAATGGAAAATTGACGTAAAAATACACTGTAATTTTAAAGATAAAGAGGGAATATATGAAAAATAAATATAGTTTGTCTTAAATAGTTAAGAAAGTAGGATATTATCAAATCAAATAATGATTAAGTTACTTATACTAGAAGATAATCCAGAAGTAAGATATGGAATCTACGATCATTTAAAACAAAATTATGAAGTATTTGTTACCAAAGACGAAAAAGAAGTTTTTAGAATTTTGAATCAGACGAATATAGACTTAATTATTTTTGATTATTCGATAATAAGTATAAATTTAAAACAATTTGTTGCAGCATTAAAGACAAGCAACGATAAAATACTTACAATGATATTATCAGACCAACTGGAAGATAATGATAAAAAATGCCTATTTCAAAGTGATATTGATGACTATGTGAATAAGCCAACTGATATGATGGAATTACAATTTAGAATAGAACACTTACTGAAAAAAAAGGAGTAGTCAATATAGAAAACTAATCAAAACAGATAACTTAACAATAAATTGTGAAACAAATACGATAATTTATTGTGATAACAAATTAGAGTTTTTCAATAAAGAATTTCAAATATTATATCATTTATTTTCTTACCCTAATATGATATTTGCAAAAGAAGAATTGATAGAACTTATTTGTGATAACGACTATTACATAAACGAAAATACGATTAGAACTTATATAAACGATTTAAGAAGAAAGTTAGATACTATAGATGAACTTGAAATTGTTACAGTAAGGGGAATAGATTATAAAGGTGTTATAAAAAATAGTAATTGTCATTAGGCAACTACTATTTTTGTTTGGATACATATTATTTTTTCAGTCTGCTTATCCAGAAGTCAAAATCAATCATTTTATTTTTCAAAAATTCTTCATCTTCAAAATAGCCAAAATTATGAAACCTTTTTTTGAGTTTCAGTAATTCATTTATGCTCTCCTCTAAACTTTCAGCAATATAATTGATGTCACTATTAGATAAAAAATTTATTTTAAAGTCATCAATCAAATTTCTAATAAATTCAGATTGAGATAATTTCATTTTGGAAGATTTTTCTTCAAGTATTTTCTTTTCAGTTTTGTTTAGAAAAACGTTGACTTTAATATTTCTTGCTCTCATTTTTAAAGTTTTCCTTTCTAATTTTGAGGGTATGGGATTTCCCATAAATTGAAAACGTGCGTGAGTAGGTTTTCAGTGCTGGCTAGGACATAAATCTTAATTTGTCCTCACACATTTTC
>JAAWCL010000048.1 GCA_022793235.1 Bacilli bacterium
AGAATGTAGGTGCTGAGTAATGG
Organism: Bacilli bacterium; assembly: GCA_022793235.1. Taxonomy (GTDB): domain Bacteria; phylum Bacillota_I; class Bacilli_A; order RF39; family UBA660; genus UBA2730. The sequence continues at coordinate 24 of JAAWCL010000048.1, forward strand.
AGATATTTTTATTCGGAGCGATTATAGTATTTGTTCTTATTTATAATGGGACAGTTGATACTAAAAAATTTGCTAAAGATAATGAAAAAGCTTTTAAAATGTTAAAAGAAGAAGATTATGAGTTTCTTGTATATATGAAATATGGTGTTAAGGTAGATCCTGATATTTTGTTTCAAAAACGAATTACTAATGGACTTTTATGTGGTGCTGCTGTTGGAGTATTCTTTATGAGTAGTCTTAGTTTACTTAATTTGGTTTTTTGTATTGTAGTTGGTTATCTTGTTTTTAAGTCTGGCTATAGTCAGTTAAAATCCTATTATAAAAAACATTTGCATGAAATTGATATTTTGCTTCCATACTATTTAAAGAGTTTGGAAATACTTGTACAACATTATACTGTTCCGGTTGCGATTGGTAAATCAATAGAGGATGCACCAGAGATTTTTAGACCAGGTCTTAAAAAAATGGTTGATCGTATTAATGCAGGGGATGCATCAGTTGATCCTTATATGGAATTTGCTAATACTTATCCTGTTCGTGACTCTATGCGTATGATGAGACTTCTTTATCGTCTAGGAATTGGTTCACAAGAGAGAAAGCAGGAGAGACTGATGATGTTTTCAAGGAGTGTTTCTTCTCTACAAAATAAAGCTCGTGAAATAAAATATAAGGAGCGACTTGATCATATGGAAGGGCAAACGATGACTATGCTTGTTTGTACAGGAGTAGGCGTTATGGTTCTTTTGTTAATTGCTATGATGGGAATGTTTGGAAGTGCTGCAATCTAGCTACTTGCAAATAAAAAAAAATTGTGTTATATTTTAGTTAGGATATGTGAAAGGAGAGATTCATTAATGAAAGAAGCGTCAGGAGAATTAAATATGACTGTTGTTACTATTATTGCTATTGCTGCAATTGCAGGGTTCTTTTCAATTGTTTTATGGCCTAATATTAAGGAAAGTATTAATAGTCAATGGGATAGAACTAGTAATGTGTATGATTAGGAAGTAGTTTATTATGAAAGATGCAATAGGTGGAATTTTTAACTTATCTTTGCTTATGGTTGTGATATTATTAGTTAGTGGATTTATTTCACTAGCTATTAATTATACAAAGGCCTATAGAGTAAAAAATAATGTTTTATCGTATTTAGAAAAATATGAAGGAAATACAGGTAATACAGATATGTTAGATAAAACATATGATTATATTAAATCTATTGGATATGTGGCTACAAATACAGCTGTAACTTCAGCAGAAAATGAAGGGTATATTTGTCCAAATTATAATGGAAAAAAACTTGGATGGTGTTATAGAGATGGAGAAATTGTTAATGAAAAATTTACTATAGATATAGTTGTTTTTGTGAATATAAATATTCCTTTAGTAAAACAAATTTTTTCTAATTTTAAATTTTTTTGGATGCCAGGTACAACAAATTGGATACCTGTAATGGGCTCTTAGGAGGTATTAGATGAATAATTCAATAGGTGGAATTTATGCGCTTGCACTTGTCTTTTTTGGGATTGTAATTATTAGTGGTTTTATGGCCTTTACAACAAATTATAATAAGGCTTTTAAGATGAAAAATAGAATTGTCTATATTTTAGAAAAATATGATAATAATCCTACAAGTAGTGATGCATTAGAAGAAATTCGTGATTATGCTAAATCTATTGGATATAGTGCATCTAGTCAATTTACTTCTAGTTGTAATGGAACATCTTATACACTTGATGGAAATAATACTGGATGGTGTTATCAGGTGATTTATAATTCAAAGAAAGATGAAGCAACAAATGGAAGTATTGATGAATATGAGTCGAAATATGTGAATGTTAGAACATTTGTTAGTATTGATATTCCTATTTTGAATACGCTTTTTCCTCATATTAAATATTTTTCAGTTGATGGCTCAACTAAGCAAATTGTGAAATTAAATAGGTGATCATATGAAAGTTTTTGTTGCAAATGAAAGAAGAGAAGAATTAGAAAATTCAGATATTGAGTTTGTAAAAAAAATGGAAGGTATTAATACTGCAGATGAGATTATTAATACATTTCGAAATTTTTATTATAGTAAAATGATATTAGATGTTACTGGTGTAAAAGATTATTTAAACATTTCAAATATTCAAAAATTGGCTATGAATTTGAATGTTAATAAAATTATCTTTTTTTTGCCTAATATTCCTGAGGTTTCTAGTTCTACATATTTATCTAAACTGGTGGGTTTAGGTATTTATAATTTTACAAATAATTTAGAAGGGGTAAAGTATTTACTTAATCATGAGAATACTCATGAAGATGTTAAGTATATAGAGGACATGATGCCTGCTCCAACTCCTTCTGTTTCAAATGTAAAAGATGGAAAAGTGGTTTTAGGTTTTAAAAATATTACAGATCATGCTGGATGTACTACACTTATTTATTTGATGAAAAAAGAACTAGAAAGAACTTATGATGATAAGGTTTATGCGATAGAAGTGAGCCGACATGATTTCGAATATTTTAATATAGAAAATGCTATTTCTACTAATACTGTAGGTTTAAAGACTGCTATTGATAAGCTTGAAAAGGCTAAAATCGTTTTGATTGATTTGAATGATTGTAAAGATTATAGTATGTGTAGTGAAGTGATTTATTTAGTAGAACCAACTACGATTCAACTTAATAAGCTTATGCGTACGAATAAGACTATTTTTCAATCTATAGAGGGAGAAATTCTTTTGTTAAATAAGAGTTTGTTATCTGAAAAAGATGTGAGTGAGTTTGAATATGAATCTAGATCTCAAGTGTTTTTTAACTTACCTCCTCTTGATGAACGTAAAAGAAGTGAGGAAATTTCTAATTTAGTTATCAAGCTTGGACTTCTTGGAAAAAAAGCAGAGGAGAGATCGCAAAGATTATTTGGAATTTTTAAGGTTTAGATGAATTTTGGGTTGAGTTTGTATACAATTAAAAAAATGTTTGCATAATACTAGGTATGATATATGTAAAATAAATTGATTTTATTGACAAAAAGCTTTATATTATGTATTATAAATGTAGTGAAGGAGAGATATTAATGAATAATTTATTGTTATTGGGAGATGCTTGTGCTGATATTTTACCATTATTAAGAGTTATTAGAAAGGGAGTTATACCTCTTATTCAAATGGGTATTCCAATTCTTTTGATTGTTTTAGGTACAGTTGATTTAGGAAAGGCTGTTATTGCGAGTGAAGATAAGGAAGTAAAAGCCGCTCAAACAAGACTTATTAAGAGGGTTTTATATGCTGTATTGATTTTCTTTATAACAACTATTGTTAGTTTAGTCTTTAATTTAGTTGCTGATAACAGTGGTGATAATAGTATTGAAGAAGGTGCTACTAGTTGGTCAGATTGTTGGAAATTGGCTGGTGAAGATGGTGATGATGATTAATTTTTTCGAATGATAGCAATTATATTGCTATTTTTTTTTTTGTTTGATATAATGAATTCGATATTGCCTAAATTGGGGTGAGTGTAATAATGAAGAAATGTAATGCAATTAAATATATAGTATTTCTTGTCGCTTTTTTGTTTTTTTCTGCTATTCCTACTGTTTATGCTGAAGATTTAGTAAAGTGTAAGTATGAGATAGATAGTGGTATGACTATGTATAATTTTACTTTATCTAAGTCAGGTGAAAATTATAGTACAGCAGGAAGTTTAAAAAAGTTTAATGATCAAAGTCAAAGTGAGCACTTTCCTGTTACCAACTTAAATGATTGGATTGGAGCTTTCTCTAAAAAAGATAAAAAGGAAATGTGTCCTAGTTATTTAGTGCTTGTAAAAAAAGATAAAAAAAGAATCGTTCCGAATAATCCTTTTTCTGTTCATTTAGGTACTACATGGGAGGCATATGCTTTTGAGAGCGAGAGTGACGCCCAAAATAAGAGTAGTGCTATTCAGGGTGAAAGTGGTACTACAACAGATGCAGATGGTACTCAAATCATTACTACTGTTGCTGCTGTAAAAAATCTACATAGTACAAATAGGAGTACTTATGCAAAGGAACATGGTCATTCTTCTGATGATACGACTATTGATATGGGAAAAGATATTTCAACTAATACTTGTGAAGAGGTATTAGGAGAAAGTGTAGTTGAATTTATTCAAATGATTTTTAATTATATCAAAATTTTGGGTCCTATATTGGTGATTTTATTTAGTTCTATTGATTTTACTCGTTCTATTTTATCAAGTGATGAGGAAAATATGAAAAAAACACAAAAAAGATTTGGGATTCGTATTCTTTGTGCAATTGGGCTCTATTTTTTACCATTACTTGCTACTTTTATTATTAATTTAGTATTTGGAACAAGTGGTAGTCAAGTGTGTGGTCTTAGATAAGGAGGTGGTACTATGCTTATTTCTTCTATTTTTTCTGCAATAGGTAACTGGGTTATAGATGCGCTTATTAATGTGCTTGCTATGATAGATGGTGTTTTGTATTCTTTACTTGCTTATTTGTATCAGATTTTCTTTAATGTGTCCAGTGCTAATATTCTTAGTGGAGAAACTGTAAAAGCCTTATTTAGTCGAGTACAACTTATTTTAGGTGTTGCTATTGTATTTAAGCTTGCGATTACTTTGATAAATGGTATCATTGATCCTGATAAAATTACAGATAAGAAAAGTGGCGCAGGTAAGATGGTTACTCGTATTGTAACTTCTATGGTATTGCTTCTTTTGATTGTACCTTTAAATATTCCATCTGAGGATATAGAAGATGGTAGTTATGAGTCACAACTGAATAATAATGGTATTTTATTTGGTACTCTGTATGAGTTTCAAAATAGAGTCCTATCTGATAATACACTGGCCCGTTTAATACTTGGTAAAGAAAGCACTACAGAGACTTTAGCTACTAGTGATAGTATGGAAAATATGGGAAAAAGACTTTCTGTTATCATACTTAAAAGTTTTGTTACAGTAAATATGGCAGATGGTAAAGATGGGGAGGATCCTCGAGTTGCTGCAAACCGGGTTTGTAGTGATGATGCTTCACAAGAACTTGTTGAAGATTATTTAGATAATGATAACAATGTATATGCGATTTTAAATCATGTTACTGCACGATGTAAAGATAATAATACTTATATATTTAATTATATGTTTCTTATATCTACTGCTGCTATGGTACTTATTTTACTTATTATGATTGGTTTTACTCTGGATATTGGAATTCGTGCCTTTAAAATGTCTATACTTCGACTTGTTGGTCCTGTTCCAATTATTAGTTATGTTGATCCAAAAAGTGGAGATAAGAATTTGGAGGCTTGGAGTAAAAGTGTTTCTAAGACTTATTTAGATATATTTTTAAGGGTAGCCGTGGTATTTTTTATCTTATTTGTTATTGAAGAGTTTACTAAAAATGGAGTTAGTTTTAGTGTTCAACAAGGAACTGTGTATGGACTGTCCTTTGTTATTCTTGTTATTGCACTTTTCTATTTTGCAAGGGAAGCTCCAAAATTTATTCTTGAATCTATGGGATTCAAATATGAGGGTGGATATTTTAGTGGTATAGGTAAAATGTTTGGTGCAGGACAGACTGCTCTTCGGGCTGTAGGTAGTGGTATTGCTAGTGCAAAGGCTAATGTTATGGCTCGTAATGCTAAACATGTTAATGCTGGTATGTTGAGAAAAGCGGGAATCATTGCTACTTCTGCTATCCCAGGTGCTTTTGGAGCAGTAGGCGGTGCAGTTTCTGGTCTTTGGGCAGCAGGAGGAGCTAAAGATCATTATGGACGGGCTGCTAGTCAAGCAATTAGCCAAAGAAATGCCTTGAAACTTGCTCAGGCAGATGCTGGTTCGACATGGGGTGGTAGAATGCAATCGAGTCTATCTAGGATGTTATTCGGTGAATCTCCAGCTGAATCTGGTAAAAGAGATATTACGAATATGGAAGCTCAAATTAAGGCTTTAGAGGCTATAGAAGCACGTGTTAAAGGTGAAATGGTTAAACAAGATTGGACTCATGCTGATGTTCAAGATTCTAGTGGACGTATGCATAATAATATTAACTTTAAAAGATTTAAAGCACAACTTGAACAAGCTAAGGCTGATGGACGTGGTAGCTTTGATGTTCAAGATTATAGAGGTATAAGTACAGGACAATCGATTTCCGTTGCGGAAGCAGAGATGATGTTAGGAAATGTCGAAAAAGACAATCAAGCTTACTATATGCAAGAGGTGGCTGCAGGAACAGCTACTAAATTAGATGGTTCTGCCTTTAATGATAATGAGTTAATGTCTCTTATTCAAGATGCAGAGGCTAAACGTGCTAATGATGGTCGTAATATTAGAACTAGAAGTGATTATAAAGATGCGATTGAGCAAAGACATATTGATATTGCTAAGTTACGAAGAAAAAATGCTACTGATGAACAAAACGATAGGTTTGCCCAGGCAAATAAAAAATAGATTAAAAGGGTGTGATATATAGTGAATGATTATTTAATACCAGCAAATACAAAAAGGGGAGAGTTGATATTTGGGCTTTTTAGACCACTTGATTTAATCATACTTGGTATTGGTGTGTTTATTACCATGATGATGCTTATTTTTACTGATCTTACTTCTACTACTTCTGTTGTGATAACTCTAACTCCAGCTCTTGTTTGTGCTTTTCTTGTTATGCCAGTACCGAATTATCATAATATGCTGGTTGTGATTGTAGAGATGGTTGAGTTTTTTACGCATAGACAGAAATATGTGTGGAAAGGATGGTGTGCCATTAGCGATGAAAAAGACAAAAAATAGTACAAGTCCTTATACTGAAAATTGGATTCCCATAAAAAAAATTCAAAACGGGATGATTTATACAGATGATAACTATAGAGTAACAGGTGTTAAAATTACACCTCGTAATATCTTTATTCTTGATCAAGGTATGCGAAATAGTATTATTATTAGTTTAAAAAACTTTTATAATATGATAGATTTTGAGTTTTGGCTTGTTGTTGCTGATAGGCCAGTAGATGTTTCTGTTTATCTTTCTCAACTACAACTTCTTTTTAATAAAACAACCTCTCCTGCTATTCGTAAACTTATTTCTCAAGATATGGATAAGGCTAATAGTTTTATTAATGGAAATGTTGTAGATACTGAATATTATATTTTATTTAAAAGTAAAAAAGATGAGGAAGTACAGAAAAGGGTTCGACTTCTTATTAATGGTCTTGCTGGATGTGGACTGAACGCGAGTCAAACCAGTAATGATGATTTACGTGTTATTATTAATAATTTCTTAAATGGGGGAATGGATACTAATTTTGGGACGGTGATTCCGGTATGAGTATAGGTATTAAAAGTGAACTTGCACCTAAAAGTTTAAGTTTTTCACCTAGTAGTTTCTTTATTAGCGATAAGTATGCTACTATTTTAACAATCATTTCTTATCCTAAATATATTATGCCTGGATTTTTATCTACACTTACGAATATGCCTGGTATTAAAATTGTGATTAAACATATTCCAGTACCTTTTTCTACTATGTCTAAAATGTTAAATAGACAGGTAGCTGAGCTTGAAGATAAATATAAAGATGAAAAAGATTTGACTGCTAAAGAAAGATTAAGACAAGATGCAGAATCTTTACAATATTTTACTTCTATGCTTGCAGCGAGTCAGGCTACTATCTTTGATTTTCAAATGCATATTATGGTGACTAGTGATACAAAAGAGAATTTAGAGCTTATGAAGACAAATGTTCGAAATTATTTGGATGCTATGGAGCTTCGTGCTATATCTTTACGTTTTGAACAAGAAAAGGCACTTAAATCTATTTTACCTATTTTCCCAGCACAAGATATCGAAGAAAGAATAGGAACACCTATGCCTAGTCAGACGATTGCAGCGATGTATCCCTTTATTTTTGATAGTATAAAAGATCCAGGTCTTTCTACTTTACTTGGAGTGGATTTTTCTGGAGGAGTTATTTTATTTAATCAGTTTTTATATCAAATTAAGAAAGAAAATAATCGAAATAATGCTAATATGATTATACTTGGTACAAGTGGTTCTGGTAAAAGTACTGCTGCAAAATTACTTCTTAGGACACATATACGTAATGGGTGTCAGATTATTGCGATTGATCCAGAAGATGAGCTTCGAGATATTACTCGTAGTTTTGGTGGAGATACGATAGATATTGGTAAAGGTGGTAGTTTTGGTCTTATTAATCCTCTTGAAGTCGTTATTGATGCAGATGAAGAGGAAATTCGTCAAGGTCTTGGTTATACTGTTTTAACGCGTACTTTACAATCTCTTAAAGCTTTTATGAAATATTATGATTCTACAATTACTGAAGATGTTCTTACTATGTTTAGTGAGATTGTCCAAGATACATATCGTAGATTTGGGATTGATTATAATACTGATTTTTCTAGATTCACGTCACAAGATTATCCTACTTTTACTGATGTGTATGCAACGATTCGAGGGCGTTTAATGTCTCTTACAGAACAAACACAAGAACGTGATATTTTAGAGCGTTTAGAGTTAAAGGTTCGTCCTATTACAAAAGAATTGAAATTCTATTTTGATGGACATACCACTTTAACTGCTCATAGTGATTTTATGGTCTTTAATATAAAAGAACTTATGAATAGTGATAGTAATGTACGTAATGCTTTGTTTTTTAATATTTTGAAATATGCTTGGAGTTTGTGTTTAAATCCTAATATTAATACCATACTTATGGTTGATGAGGCACATGTTATTTTAGGTGATAATAATGCTTTGGGAGCTGATTTTTTAGCACAGATACAGAGACGTGCTAGAAAGTACAATACAGGTAATATTATTATTACACAACAGCCTAGTGATTTTTCTAATCCTACTGTTATTACACAAGGAAAAGCAATATTTGATAATGCTTCTTATTATTTAGTTATGGGACTTAAGAAACAAGCAGTGGATGATTTAGGAAAACTTATAGATTTAAATGATAGTGAAAAGGATGGAATAAAAAGATATTCACAAGGGGAAGCTTTGTTTGTGTGTGGTAATAGAAGGATGCAAATTAATGTTGCAATTACGAATGATGAGTTAGATTCATTTGGTAATGGTGGAGGTTTATAGAATTCGAAGTAGGTGATAAATGTGCCAGATCAAAATGAGAAAGCGATAGAAGGTCGTATTCAGACTAGGGATTGTACTACAAGTATCCTTTGGTTACAGAAGAGGCAAAAAATTTATTCTGGGTATAGAATTACTGTTAATCATAATAAACGATATTTTGGTATTATAAAAAGTTATGATTTTTTTACAGGAAGAACTGTGCTTAGTAAACCTCTTATGTATCGTCCTCTAATGAATCAGCCTTATCTTGTTTATACTAAAAAAGATGCGAATAAATTTGAAGATGAAAATTCAGGTAATGATTCTCTGCAAGAGGAAGATACTGTTTTAAAAAATCATAATTATATGACTTATATAGAGAATGAGGCGAATGCTTTAAATGAAAAGAATAAAGGGGATGATGATCCTTCTATTATTCCTCTTGATTCTCCTACTTCTAGTTTGTTTTCAGATCGTGCTACTTCATTAGAAGATAATCTTACTTATGATGGAAGTTATACTAGTCAGTCTAATCATGAAATAGAGTCTTCTTATAGTGAGAGTAGTCAGACGTCTTCTAGTGCTTTTTTGAATTCTACTTCTAAGCAGATTCAAAGTTTAGCTGCTGCTGAGTCTCTTCATCAAAGAGAAAAACAGAGTACTGGTAGTTCTAAACAAAATGGAAATGGTACTATTCAGGGAAGTACAGAACAACAAAGTGGGATGTCTTTCCTAAATGCGACAAATCCAAATCTTTTAGTTTCTAAACAAAAGTTTTTACCTAAGGAAATAGAAGGAGATATATCTGATAATTTACCTTTAAATGATTCTCTTTTTGCTCCTCGTTTAAGGAGAGGGCGTCGAATTGGTGCTGGGATAGTTTCTAGTGTAAGTGATGATAAATTAAATTTTGGACGCGTTGCATTAGTTTCGAATCCTAATATGGCAGAACCTGATAAGACGAGTCTTGATCAAGAAAAAGAGAAGAATGCTGATAGGTTACAGGATATTGGACAAAAAAATGCTATTCGTTCTATACAGAATGCTATTTATCCTAATCTTCCTTCAGAAGAGAAAGATCAGGAAGATGAGGATACTTCTTCTGATGAATCAGAAGAGAATTCTGCATCTGATAGTGATGATGAAAAAAGTAGAGATGATTCTCCTAAAGATACTAAGATGCAGGGTACAATTACTTTAAAACAAATAAAAATTGCTCTTTTTGTAGCTTCCTTTTTCTTTTTTCTATTCTTACTTTCTTTACCTATTCTTGCTGTTAGTAGGTTTGGTAATCTTGTTGGAATTGATTCTGGTGGAACATCGGGTGATGCTTCTTTGGCATCAGGAAATGATGAAGATTTACTCAATCTTTATAATAATATTAAAGATATTGAAGAAGAATATTCAAGTCGAGGAAAAAAGTTTTCAGGTGATTTAATTGTTTCTATTTATCATATTTTAAATAGTTATAGTAAGAATGGTTTTAGTGCTTATGATATGAATAATAATCTAATTCGTACGATTGTTGATAAAATGTTTAAAGAAACCTGTTCAGAAGATGATGAGAAGAAAGAGCATTGTACTTATGGTTATAGTGAAGAAATTTTAAGAGAATATTTGAAAAATGATTTGTTTCCTAAATATATAAAAAATCATAATATAGATGATGCTGTAGATGAAGTGTTTACTTATATTAGTGATTATGCAGAAGTCACTGGTGGACATATGAATCAATTTGGTGGAGGTTGTTTTATTGGAGGAAATACACAAGCTTCTTCTGGAATTTTTAATCATATGTCAACAGAGGAATATCTTAATTTTATGGGACCTATTGCTAATCAAGTTTATGCTGAGACAGGTATATTTGCTTCAGTTACTCTGGCTCAATCTATTATAGAAGCTGGATGGGGTAAGCATACTCCTGCAAATTCTAATAATTTATTTGGTATAAAATGTGGTGGAACAGGTCATCCGCCTTCTACTTGGGATGGTTCTTGTTCTAGTCCTGTTTTAACGCAAGAAGATTATGGTGGAACTGGAAATTATACTACTATCACTTCTCGTTTTCGTTCTTATAAAAATGTAGAGGAAGGTATACTCGACCATGGAGCCTTACTTGTAAATGGAGCTACTTATGTTCGGGAAAGGGTTGTAGAAGCTACTTCACCTCAGGATCAGATTGCGAGAATTAAAGCTGCAGGTTATGCTACAGATTCTAAATATGTTAATAAAATTATTGATACTATTAATCTTTATAATCTTGAAAAGTGGGATACAAGAAGTGCTTCTGTTTGTAGTAGTACAGCAGATGGAGATTTTTCTTCTTGGAAACAGAGTGACTCTAGATGGGGAAGTATTCATCTTGGAAATAGTAGCGATACAATTAGTAGTGCAGGTTGTTTAGTTACTTCTCTTGCTATGCTTATTATGAAGTATCAGATTCCAACAACTATTACAGGGGAGTTTAATCCTGGTACTTTTGTTGAATCACTTAATGTAAACCATGGATTTGATGGAGCATTATTTAGATGGGATTTATCTGCTATTACTCCTTCTTTTAAAAGAGTACAAAATCTTGAAGTGCTTGGACAAAATAAAAATCAAAAGCTAAGAATAATAAAAGATGGTCTTGATAAGGGTTATGCTGTAATGGTTGAAGTAAAAGGAAATACTGGTCAGCACTGGGTAGCGGTTGATTCCGTTTCAGGAAGTGATGTTATTATGATGGATCCAGGAAGTCAGGCTACTAATATGTGGGATCAATATAATGTTAAAAATACATCTCGAATTGTTTACTTTGGTACAAATTAGGAGAATTTATGAAAAATAAGAAGATATACTATGGAATTATTTTATTCTTACTTGTTTATTTAGTGATTTTTTTACTTTTATTTAAAAAAGATACTAATAATAAGAATAAAAAAAACTATGGAGCTTTTGCTATTGGAAATGATGCCTTTTTTCTTTATGAAAATGGAAACTGGTTAAGTATTAATACAAGATATAGAAAAAATTATAATTGGTATTTATTTGATGTATATAGTGACAATGAATTTCTTGCTAAATATTCTATGATTTATAGTGGTATTTGGAATATGTTTGATGATAAAAAAAATAAAATAGATGATTCATTTAATGAAAAGATTGGAATTAGTACAGATTTATCTTATAAAATGAAAGAATATAATGAAAAGGATTCTTCTTTGGATAGTTATGTAAAACAGGTATTTGAAAGATATAATATACCTAATACTATAGCTCTTACTTCAAATAGAATTATTCGTGTTGATATAGATAATGATAATGAGTTAGAGTCTATTTATACTATTACAAATGCTTTTTCCGAGATAGAACAATCTATTACATTTGGTTTTATCTTTTTAGTAGATGATAGTAAAATATATATGATTTATGATGAAATATTTGAGAGAAATACATTATCTGATACTTGTAAACCTTATGTTAGTCATATACTTGATTTTAATCATAAAAATTATATTATGGTTTCTTGTGCTTATTATAGTGATTTAGGTAGGAAAGTATTACTTTATAGATATAAGGATAAAAAAATGAAAGAAGTTATTTCTAATTAGAAAATTTAGTGGTATAATATGTGGCAGAAAGAGAGAGTGTCTTATGAAGTTGAAAATTAGGGTTGATTCTGATGATTTATTAATGTTTGTTATTTTTGCGATTTTTTTACTATATATAGTGGCTATTGTAGTGGGAAATTTGGGTTGTTTTGCGCAAGAGGGGTATTTTGTGGGGCCTAATCCACTTCCTGCTTTTTCTGGAAAGTATATTGCGAGTACAATTGGTTTTTATATTTTAGCTCTTGCTGCTTGTATTATAGGAAGTAAATCTACTATTTTTGATTTTGATAAAGGTATTGGAATTACTACAGATAAAAAAGATAAAGGATATTCTAGATGGGCTAAAGAAAAAGAAATTATTGGTAGTAAAGCAGTTGAGGCTATTGGTGTTAAAGAAGAAAAAAGTAAATCAGGTGGAACTCCTCTTATTTATAAAGGTGATCAGATTTATGTAGACAATGGAGAAAATCATACTTTGGTTATTGGTGCTACTGGTAGTGGTAAAACGCAGTCTGTTATTTTGCCTACTGTAAAGGTACTTGCTAAACATAGAGAAAGTATGGTTATTACTGATCCTAAAGGTGAAATTTATGAGAAAACTTCTGAAATGCTTCGTGCTAAGGGGTATCAAATTTTGCTTCTTAATTTCCGTGATCCTCAAAATGGTAGCGCATGGAATCCCATGGATTTGCCTTATAAAATGTATAAATCAGGGAATCAAGATAAGGCTATTGAGTTACTTGATGACCTTGCTTTAAATATTTTATATGATGCAAGTAATAAAAATGCTGATCCTTTTTGGGAGAAGACTTCTGCTGATTATTTCTCAGGTCTTGCTTTGGGCCTTTTTGAGGATGCAAAAGAAGATCAGATTAATATTAATAGTATTTCTCTTATGAGTAATGTAGGAGAAGATAAATTTGGTGGTAGTACTTATATTAAAGAATATTTTAATAATAAAAGTCCAGAAAGTACAGCTTATATCAATGCTTCTAGTACTATTAATGCTCCAACTGATACAAAGGGTAGTATTTTATCTGTATTTAAACAAAAAATTAAACTTTTTGCTTCTCGTGAAAATTTATCTGAAATGTTATCACATAGTGATGTAGATTTATCTAGTATTGGTAAACAACCAACTGCTGTATTTATTGTTATTCAGGATGAGAAAAAAACCTATCATTCTTTAGTTACCATTCTTTTGAAACAAATTTATGAGACTTTGATTGGTGTTGCACAAGAAAATAATGGAAAACTTCCTGTTCGTACGAATTTTTTGCTTGATGAGTTTGCCAATATGCCGCCTTTAAAAGATGTGACGACCATGATTACAGCTGCTCGTTCTAGACAGATTCGTTTTACGATGATTATACAGAATTTTGCTCAGCTTGATGCTGTATATGGAAAAGAAGAGGCGGAAACTTTACGTGGTAACTGCGGAAATTTAATTTATCTTGTTACAACAGAGTTAAAAGCCTTAGAAGAAATTAGTAAAATGTGTGGAGAGGAAAAATCTAAAAAAGATGATAAAACAGCTTCTAGACCTCTTGTTACAATATCTGATCTGCAACATATGAAGGAAAATGATGTGATTATTATGAGACTTCGTATGAATCCATTTAAAACTCATTTTACGCCTGATTGGAAACTTGATTGGGGTGAGAAGTATCCTAAAGCTGAGTATCCTTCCAGAGAGAAAAGTCCAGTACATACTTTTGATTTAAAAGAATTTGTAAAAGCTATAAAGAAAAAGAAGTTAATGGAGATGATGAATTCATCTGATGGTGCTGCTGGTCTACCTAATCCTTTAGGTGGTGGTCTTCCTAATATGCCAAATCCATTTGCTAATAAAAGTATGCCTGCTTCTACACCATTATCTACTATGCCAAGTATGCCAGGAATGAATAATTCTGTTCCTTCTTTTGATCAGAATCTAGGTGATATGGGTGGCAGTAAGAATCCTTTTGGTGCAATGGAGTCAAATGGAGGAAATATTAATTTGGATGAACTTGTTAAGAAGATTGATAAGAAAATTGCAGAGTTAGAGGAAGAAGAAAAAAGAAATACTGAAGAGGAACAGAAAAAGAAGGAGAAAGAGGCTTTACTTACTGCGAATACTACATTTTCTGCTAAATCTGATATTAAGGATGCTGATTCCTTTCCTAGTTCAAGTGTAAAGCAGGATACTAAAGTTTCTTTGCAACTTAATGAAGATGATGATGATGATGATTTCTTTGATGATTTTTTTGATAATTAATTTTAAATGTCTTGTATATTTATGATTTTGTCGATATATAAGACTTTTTGTTTTAATGGAGGGATTATTTATTATGAGTGTTTATAGCTCTATATTTTTAAATAAGTTCAAATATGATGAGGAAGATTTAAACTTTCAACGAAAATGTTATTTGTTATTCAATAAGGTTATGTATGCTATTTTATGTATAAAGTATGATGCAGTTAAAAAGCGTAATACATTTTATTCACTTGAGCAGATTAATACTATATTTTTGAATCTTTTTGAAAGTATTTTTCCTGCTGATATTCATCATTTTGTTATACCAGGTTATATCATACTTGATTTAATAAAAGCTACTCGAAGGTATGGTTCTGAAATGTATTATATAAATAAAATAAAAATGTTATATAACAGTTATATAGAAAATAATGGTACTATACCTAGGAATATTTCTACCCCCTTTTATAAGGAAATTTTGAATGATGAAAAAGAGTATTATATGCATTTTTATACAAATGAATTAGTGAATCAATTAAAAGGACATATTCCAATTAATAAAAATAAATTGAGGGAGATTAAAAATCGTAAAAAAATCAAATATATTGAATCTAAATTAAAGAAACATTGTTTTTCAGAAATAAATGTAACTAAAGAGGATATATTAAAAGACCTAGAAGACATACATAAAAATTTAAATCAGATTAAGTTATTAAGAAGAGCTGGAATATTTATTCGTGAGGAACAATTTTTTGATTTAGATTGTTTATTTTTAGATGGGCAGCTTAATTATGAAAATGTATGTCAGTTAAACTTTACAGCTGATTATTCTTCTCCTATTATAAAAAAAATTATTGGTAAATATTATAAGGTTTTATTACCTTATATCGATTATATTTCTGATGATCTTTTTGAAATAGATCCTTTTGAAATTTGTTTTCGATATAATTATTTTAATGTATTTGACTTGGAAAGTTTTCAAACTAATTTTAATTCGTTTTTATCTACATTAAATGATAATGAATTAAAATATCTTTTGGAAAATTATAGTCGTCTTCAAGAATTGTTTGCTTTACTGCCTTTTCTTCATCTTTTAAAAGAGTTTGATATTTCTATATTTAAATCTATTATATTTAATTTTGATACTATATCTGATATTTTAATACGAAGAGGAAGAATAAAAGAAAATTATACTTTTGAACAGCTATTCAATCATTTAAAAGAGGTTATTATTCTTGCAAAAACTTATTTACTATCTAATTCATATATTCAGTCTATTTTGACTTATCCTTTTATAGATACAGTTGTTACTCAAAATTTACTAGTAGATAGTAATTTACTTCATTATGTAAATATTTATATAGAGATGTTGAAGCAGCCTAATACCTATTTACCACCTATAGAAGGTTATTATCAAAATTATGTATTTGAGAGTGGCAATAATTATGATTTGGAAAAATTACTTCTTGGAAAATATGTATATGGTAGTTGTATAGATTTTAATAGAGAAGGGGAAGAAACTTATAAAATGGTTTTGTTGCATAAAAATTGTGATGTTCTTATGATAAAGGATAAAGATACATTAGATTTTTATGCTAGAATACTTCTTTTTCGTAAGGGAAATTCAATATTTATGGCCCCTATTATGGGAAGTGATGGAATAGGGAATACTAATTTATGGAGTGAATCCTTTTTAAATCTTATCCATGATTTATTTATAGAAAAGGCTGAGTCTTTAGGGGATGTTATAGAAAATGTCCTTATTACTTATGATTTTATGGATAAAAAATTAGATTATCCTAGTGTAACACTTAAAGGGGTTTCTCAAGTGTTACCTCATTCAGATTTTACAGATCAGTTTTATTTAATTACTACTTGTATTTCTGACTCTACTTTAGATTTTAGTGATAAAAGAATTACTGTTTGTTATGAAAAAAAGAGAAAAAAGGTTTGTAAATATGAGAAAAATTTTATTGATCATATGTTAAAAATTAAAGCTTTGGAGATGTTTATGGAGTCTGATTTTGTAAAAAGTGAGAAGATTCAATTTGAATATGAAACAATTTCTTCTACACATTATGCTTTTTCTTATATTGGGCAGGATTTTTATGTAGCAATAAGAGAGGATGGTCAAATTGAGACCTGTCTTTTAAATACACACGATAAAAGGCAAGATAGTGAGTTCTTTTCTGTAATTGATCTTTTGGATGGTGATTTAGCGAAAACAGAAAAATTTGATAGGGAAGATTTTTTTGGAAAAGTTTTAAAAATAGATAAGTCATCTTAAGCGTTTATAGTTGCTTTACTTCTTTTATTTTTCGTGTTAAAATAAACCTATCCGTGATATAGGAGATTATGTGTTCATTTTGATTATATAAAATTAGATCGTGAGGGATAAATATGGATCCGAAATTTAGTAAAAATACAGAATTATTAGAAAAATTGAAAGAGAAAAAAAGTACAAATATAGAATATTCTAATGATAGTGATGATGGGAATATCAAAAAGAAAAAAATGATAAAAAATTTATTTCGATTAATTGTACTTGCTGTTATTATCGCACTTATCTTCTTTATTCTTTCTTTATTTTTTATGGGAAAGAAATCTTATAATGAAGTTGAAATACTGATGAAGAAGGCTGCTTCCAAGTATTATTCTGAGCATAGTAAAAAACTGCCTAAAACGACAGGTGGTACTGTAGAGATTAGTGCTAAAAATCTTAGTAATTTAGGTTATATGAAAGATATAGGTAAATATATTAAGAAAGGTACTTGTTCAGGAAAAGTTGTTGTTGAAAATAATGATGATACATTTGTTTATACTCCTTATTTAGATTGTGGTGAATCTTATAAGACTATGGAATTATTTCGGGAAATTACAAAAAGTGCTCATTTAGTTACTGAAGGTCCAGGTTTATATGCACAAGATAATCAATATGTATTTCGTGGAGAGGTTACTACTAATTATATTTCTTTAAATAATAGGCTTTATAGAATTGTGAAAGTGGATGCTAATAATGAAATAGAGCTTATTTCACAAGAGGAGAAGGAGCAGACTTCTGTTTCTTGGGATAATCGTTATAATAGTGATATAAAAAGTTCTTATGGTATTAATGATTTTAATATTAGTCGTTTAAAAAATAGTTTAGATCGTATATATGAACAAGATGGGAAAAGAGCTTTTTTTACGGACAAGGAAAGAGAGTATATTGTATATCATAATTATTGTATTGATAAAACAGGGCCTAAGGATCCAATTTCTTCGGATTGTTTACAATCTTCTGTTAAGATGAAGGTTGGTCTTCTTACTGCATCTGAATATATGAATGCAAGTTTGGATGATGAGTGTACTTATGTTACTTCTCGGTCATGTCAAAATTATAATTATTTAGTGAAAAGCAATGTAGATTGGTGGCTTATTACAGCTTCTGGTTTAAGCTCTTATGAGGCATTTTCTGTATCTGGTGGAACGATAGGTGTTTCTAAGTGTTTTATGATGAAAAAGTTGAGGCCTGTTATTTATTTAAATAGTAAGACTATGTATAAGAGTGGGACAGGTACAAAGGATGATCCATATCTTGTTAAATAAAAATAGTACTTTTGTATTATTTTTTTGTTTCTATCCTTACTCTTAATTAGTAATAATCATAAACTATAGTGAGGTGATTGTTATGAATATAGATATCAAGGAACTTAATCGTTTATTAAGAAAGGGACCTCTTCATCTTATTGATGTTCGAAGTCACTCTAAATATAGTCGTGGGACGATAAATAGTGCTAGAAATATTGAGGTTTCTGAGCTTTTATATAATTATTCTAAGTATCTAGATAAAGGCGAGGTTTACTATTTATTTTGTGATAGTGGTTTGAGTAGTTTGAGACTTACTAATATATTAAATAGTATGGGTTATACTGTTTATAATATTTCTGGAGGATATCAAGCTTATTTGCTGGAAAAATAGAGATATTTTTCGTATAATATAAAATGTAGAAGGTAGGTGTTTTTGTGGATATTTTAATACTTTGTTTGTTGGGTGTTCTTATTTTTTTACAGGTTCTTTTCCTGTTCTTTACATTTCGTTCCAAAACAAATGGTTTAGATCTTACAGAGCGTTTGGGAAGATTTGAAGTAAGTGTAATGAAAGAATTAAATGATTTTAAGGATGGGTTATCTAAAAATTTAAGTCAGGATTTTTCTTCCTTAAATGAAAATGTAGAAAGACGATTGATGGTTATAAATGATAAAGTCAATGAACGATTAGATCAAAATTTTGAAAAGACTAATCAAACTTTTACAAATGTAATAGAGCGTTTAAGTAAAATTGATGAGGCACAGAAAAAAATTGATACTTTATCTAGTGATATTGTTAGTTTGGAAAGTATTTTAACAGATAAGAAGAGTAGAGGTATTTTTGGGGAGGTTAATTTAAAACATATTCTTAGTAGTGTTTTTGGTGAGAAAAATGATAAAATATATAAAGTACAATATACTTTATCTACAGGTGTTATTGCAGATAGTGTATTATTTGCACCAGAACCTCTTGGTACTATTGCTATTGACTCCAAATTTCCTTTAGAAAATTATCAAAATATGTTTTCAAGGGAAATGAATTCAGAGAAGAGAGACTATTATACAAAATTGTTTAAACAGGATGTAAAAAAACATATTGATGCAATTAGTAACAAATATATTATTCCAGGAGAAACTGCAGATCAAGCTATTTTATTTTTACCTGCTGAGGCTATTTTTGCAGAGATCAATGCTTATCATTCTGATATTATTCATTATTCTTATAAAAAACGTGTTTGGCTTGTTTCTCCTACCACTTTAATATCAACCCTTACAGTTATACAAATGATTATTAAAAATATGGAACGAGATAAATATACACAAGTTATTCATGATGAATTAAATAAGTTAGGACTTGAATTTGCTAGGTATAAGGAAAGATGGGATAAGTTATCACGTAGTATTCAGACGGTTAATAAAGATGTAGAAAATTTCTCTATTACTACAAATAAACTCTCTAAAAAGTTTGAGCTGATTAATCAAGTAGAAGTTGATAAGCTTAATGATGAATATGATGATAATCATTATTTGGACTAGAAATTAAGGACTCCTCATACAGTTAAATGAGGAGTTTTTATGTTTCTAAGAATTATATTATTTTTTTTGGGTGCTATTTTTATGCTTATTGGCAATTTTTATATTGTTGTATACATAAATTTATTTAGTTTTGGCTATACTATAACTGAATATTTAGAATATATATTTACTAGGTATGAATGTTATTTTACATTTCTTGGCATTGTTTTAATTATTCTGTCAGTTTACTTGAAAGGGGATAAATAATGTTGTATATATATGATATAGTAGTAAATTTTATGGATGGAGACGAGATTTATGAGTCTTTTGAGTGGGAGTATAAAGATATACTTGAGCATATAAAAAAAATGCCAGTAGTTAAAGTAGATAATAATACTTTTACAGATTTTATGTTTAATGAGGTAATTGTAAATCATGAATTTTTGGAAACGATAAGAGGAAAGAGTTCTACTTATAAGGAGAAATTAGACTTTGCCTGTTTAGTTACGAATGATGAGAAGTGTTTTGCCATTGAGTTTAATGAAGATGGAAAGGTTCTTTTTAAAAGTAGTTTACTTTTAGATGAAGAGGAGGATATTATTTGTTGTAGTCGAAAAATATCAATTACAAATATTGAATATAAGGTTATTCAAAAAAATCCTATTAAGATAAGAAAGCTTACTCGAAAAGAGGAACGAGACTTATATATATTAAAAAGAGAAATTGATACAGCTTATTCTTATAAAGATTATGAGAAACTTATTTATTTGTATAATGAGGCTTATTCTGAAGATGATTTATCTGTTCATGATAAGTATAAAAGGCTTTTACATGATTTAGTTGATGAAAATTTCTCTAAATTAAAAAAGCTTGTTCGTATTATTTCACTTATAAATAAAAAATAGACTATTTGTAGTCTATCATCATGGCTTTTCTTATTTTTTCCATTTGTTCTTTGGCTTTCTCCCTCGCTTTTTTTGTTCCTTCTTTTAGTATGTTTTCTACTTGTTCAGGATTATTCTCATAATATTTTCTTTTTTCTTTGATTGGTTTTAAAAATTTATTCATTTTTTCTATTAATTCATTTTTGCAGGCTACACATCCACGTGTTCCATTTTTACATTCTGTACATACTGTTTCTAAGTTTTCTTTATTTACTAAATTATGATAATAATATATCATACAAATCTTTGGATCTGCTGGATCATCTTTTTTTATTTTTTGTGGATCTGTTTTTGCATCCATTATTTTTTTCTTTATCACTTCTTCTTTATCTACTAAAAATATAGCATTTCCTAGGCTTTTTCCCATTTTTTCGTTTCCATCTAGTCCTTTTACGCGTGTAATTTTACTTAGGAGTTGTTCAGGTTCTTTTAAAGTTTCTCCATAGATGGAGTTAAATTTTCTTACAATTTCTCGACATTGTTCTAAAAGAGGGAGTTGATCCTCTCCAACAGGTATTATTTCTCCATCAAAGATAGTGATATCTGCAGCTTGAGAGACAGGATAGCCTAGAAAGCCATATGTAATACTTTCTCCATTGTTACCAAATAACTCTTTTTTTTGGGCGATTTCTGTTTTTACAGTTGGATTTCTTTGTAGGCGTGCAACGGTTACTAGATTTGAGTAAAATATAGTAAGTTCTGCTATTTCTGGTATTTTAGATTGGATGAAAAGATTTGCTTTTTTTGGATCAATTCCCACCGATAATAAATCTAAGGTAATTTCCTTTACATTTTCTCTTACCTTTTTTGGATTGTTGAAATTATCCGTTAGGGCTTGAACATCTGCTATTTCTATATTGACATCATATTCCTCTTGTAATTCTATCCATTTTGATACAGATCCGAATAAATGGCCAAGATGTAAGTTTCCTGTGGGTCTAATTCCAGTTAACACTTTTTTCTTCATATATATCACTTCCTGTTCTTATTTTATCATATTTTTTAAAAAAGTAGAATATTTTAGTAGAGTAAAGACTTATGATTTTATTGTATGCAGTGGATATCTTAAGGAAAGTTTTATTTTGATAGAAGGAGATCTATCTTTTTCTTTTGATTTTACGCTTTCTTTTTTTAGGTTGTCAATGCTTTCTTGATTAGGAATTGAAAAAGATCTATATAAATGCTATAATTATGTGGTGAGGTAATTATATGAATAATAAAATAAATTCTATTTTTAATAATTTAGTTCAATACTTCAAAAAAGTAAAAAATGAACATTTAGTTCGTGCTTATATAAAAGAAAATCCATTATTTATTACTTATGTTTTAATTAATGTACTTAATTCTACTTTACTTCGTTTTTTTACAATTACATCTATTGAGAATTATTTATC
>JAAWCL010000049.1 GCA_022793235.1 Bacilli bacterium
AAATATATAGGTAATGTAAATAAGTTATTTGAATATAATTTATTAATTTATATCTTAATTATTTTTTTATGTAAATTTTTGTAAAGAAAAAAGATAGAATAATATCTATCCCTAAAACTAATTTCCTATACTATAATTACCCCTACTAGAAGTATAACCATTACAATCAGGAAGATTTATAGACAAACCTCTTCGAGTATGACTAATTGAAAATATAGAATCAGAAATATTAAAATAATGATATTTATTATGAGCAGAATCATTCCATGTAATATCTACATTATAATACTCATCATTAATCTTTACAATATTCCAAGCATGATCTCCATCTGCATCACCTGTTACATAATAAGCAGGAATTCCAAGCTTCATTAAAATATATTGAAAAGCCTTAGAATACCCAGCACATACACTACTACCATTAACAAGAGCACTATAAGCACTTTGATTCATTATAGAATCCTCAACATAATCAATATGTTCAAGTAAAATATTATGTACATATCGCTCTTTTTCATAATCACTTGCAAAAGTAGAAGCCTCTTCCACAATTTTATTCAATTCTACATCAAATTCTCTACGAGCCTTCTCTATTGTAGTAGCATCAAAATAATATTCTAAAAGAATTTGAATCACATCTCCACTTTGTGTGTATTTATAACTATATTTATTTTTAACCCAGAAAAGTTCAGGATGATCATTATAAACCGCCTCAATTACATTCTGTACCTCATCTGAAGAGACACGAACAGGAATATTAAAAGAAGGAGATAATTTATCAATATTTTTACATAATAATAGATAAACATATTTCTCATTCTCATTCAACATATGATAATAAGGATAATACTCAGCATCAACAGAATAAGAATCTATATCAAGAGTATTAGAAGCACTTCTTAATTTAAGGGCCTCCTGATCACTAATCTCTTCTTCATTAAATAAAATAGAATCAAAACTTGAAAAAGCATTATAAGCAAAATAAGAAATTTTTGTAAGCAATACATCAAAAGTTGTCTCCAAAGAACCACCATATCCCATATAAATAAAGCCACCTATAAAAGCTAAAAAAACAAGATTCATAAAAAACTTTTTCAATTCCATCAACTCTTTCATTATATAATATAACCAATTGAGTTAATATAATAACATAAAACTACAAAAATTTAAAGAATTTTTAACTATAAGTTTTTACAATCATGAATGACTCCATGAATCAAATTTAAATCAGATGGTACAATCCACTGGATATGAGCCATTTTAAATAAAACAAGAGGAAGAACAGCTCCTGCACGAGCTCCATCCATCCATTTAGGATTGCTAGGCATAAACTGATACAATTCATCCATACTCATCTTGTAAAATACTTTTTCAGTATCCTTTATATAATCATCTATAGAAATCATATAATTATGAATTCCATCATCAAATAAAGTATTTTGTACTAAATGAAAACCAGTAAGTTTTTCAAATCTTTCTTCTCCTCCAGTAAATATAGCACAATCATAATCAGAGTCTAAAGAAATATCTCCTATTCTTTTAGAAACAAATTCCTCTATTTCCTCGATTTTTTCTTCACTATATTTTTCATTAATTTTACAAAATACATTTAAAATATCCCCCACACCTACATTTAAATTTTTTCTATCCACTAATTCCTTTCCAACAAAAGTAACAAGTTCTGTTGTTTTGCCACCCATATTTATGATTAATACTTTATTATCCTGATAATCATTTTGCATAGCACACCCTAAATAATAATTTTCAATTCCATGACTAATAATATTAAAATGCAAATCAAAACGACTATTAAACTCTTTTAACATATCACGTTGCTTCTCATCACTTAAATTTCTAAAAATACCAGTAGCATAAATAAAAGTATTCTCATATTTCAAACTATATTTTTTTACTAACTGATTGAAATAAAGAAATAACTCCTCTAATACAGATGAACTAAAACCCCTATCACAACTAAAACCATCTTTAAAATGAATAGAATGTTCCTCTATTAGTTTTAACTCATTTAAATAACAATATACTTTTATAGTTGAACTACCCAAATCAATATAATAATTCATATAAAACCTCCACATATATTTATAAAATAAGTATATCAAAAAAATACATAATAAAAAGAAAAAATGCATAAATTTGTATAAAAAGGAGAGTTTATGAAAATAATAAAATTTTTAACAATATTTACAATCATTTTCCTAGCACTAAGTACAACTCTATTAATAAAAATAGATTACAACTATTACCAAACCCTAAACTTCAATTTAGTAAAACCATCCATAAACTTTTTTAATATACTAAATCTAATTTACATATTTCTCTTATCCATTTCTCTAAGTGAAATAACCTATATCTACCAAAAAGATATAATAGAAAAAAATCTTTTGATAAAAGTTTTTATAAATATAATAAGTTTTATTTTAATAAAAATATTTTTTAATATGCATAATTTATTATTCACACTTATAACAAGTCTAATACTTTTTATTAGCTTATTATATCTTTATGAAAAAATTGCCATTTTAAATGAAAAAAGTACAAAATATTTAGATATAAATGTACTCTATAGTCTATTACTTACAGCCTTTTTTTTCTGTATATATATATTAAACAGCATTTAAAATTTAAAACTCTTTTTTTAAATAAATATGAATAGATATTTTATAAGAAATATATAATACAAAAAATAAAAAAATAGGAAGAAGATAAAGAAAATAATTTTCAATAAATAGATAGAAATATTTAGGAATCGTTATAGATAGTTCCATAAATATATAAGAAAGACCAAGAAAACCAAAAGTAAGAAGAAACAAAAGAATACGTCCCTTTTCAATCCCAAATTTGTAAAAAAGAGGATAAAGAAGACTTTGTAAAAATAAAACTCCAGTAAAAGATCCTAAAGTAGTCATAAAAATACTTTCGATATCCATATGCTCTTGTAGGAAAAGAAGAAAAACAGAAAGAAGCAAAGTAATACAAGAAGAAAAAAGAACTACTAGAAAAGTTGTAAGATATTTTGCAAAAACAAAATTTCTTCTACCACTAGGAAAAGTTGAAATATAAGCATCACTCTTATTATATTCATCATAGCTAAATGTACTAATCATCAAAGTCATACCAAAAAAAGCAGGTAAAAAAGCCCAAGCATAGTTTTCATTCTTATATACAAATAAAAGAATACACCCCAACAAGAAAACCATTTTAAGATTGCCTCTTATCATAACTAAATCTTTTTTTACTAATCCTAACATATTTTTTCTCCCTTAATCATCAAAATCATAAATTCATCTAAATTAACAGCATCAACAACACAATCTTTATATTTCTTTTTTATATTATTTTTATCCTTAACCAAAATATGATAATTATATTTATTCTCTGTATAAACAAGAATATCCTCTTTACAAATAGAAGAAAAATAGTCTTTATCACACTTTAATACTCCATAATAATCTAATATAGAATCTCTATTTTCTGAAAGAACAATCTTACCTTGATTAATAAAAATAATACAATCCGCAATATGTTCTAAATCACTAGTAATATGAGTAGAAAATAAAATACTATGTTCTTCATCTGAAACAAATTTTAAGAAAATATCTAAAATTTCTTCTCGAACAACAGGATCCAGACCACTTGTTGCCTCATCTAGTAATAAAAGTTTAGGATGATGAGATAAAGAAACAGCAATTTCTACTTTTTTACGCATTCCCTTAGATAACTCTTTAAGTTTTTTATCAACAGAAATATCAAACTCCTTCAAATAATAAAAATACAAATCTCTATCCCATCTCTTATAAATATCTTTCATAATAAAATGAATATCCTTTGCAGTAAGTATTTCAGGTAAAAACATATCAGAAAGAACAACACCTATATCCTCTTTAATAGAGTCATCTGTATATTCTTTACCAAAAATCTTTATACTTCCACTATCTATAGAAATAAGCGATAAAATAGATTTCATAAAGGTAGTTTTTCCTGCACCATTTTTCCCAATAAGCCCCACAATCATACCACCAGGTATATCCAAATTAATAGGACCAAGTTCAAATTTTGAATCATATTTTTTAATTAATTTTTTTACTTCCACTATATTTTTCAATATTCATCATCCTCCATCAAAAATTGGAATAAAGAAAGCACTTCATCATAAGAAATAGAAAATTTATCTGCAGTTTTAAGAATATACATCATAGATTCTTCTATATCCTTCTTAGCTTTTTCTTTTAAAAGTTCTATATTTTTTGGAGCAACAAAACTCCCTTTTCCTTGTCTAGTAATAATATAACCCTCTTGTTCCAATTCATCATAAGCTTTTTTCACAGTCATGACACTAATACGAATATCTTGAGCTAAACTTCTTATAGATGGAAGATCATCATTTTCTCGCAAACTTCCATCCATAATATTATTTATAATAGCATTTTTTATTTGCTCATAAATAGGGATAGAACTACTATTACTGATAATTATTTTCATATTCCCTCCATACTGTTATATATATAGTATAACAGTATATAACATTTGTCAATAAAAAAGAAAGGATATATTTCAAATATCCATTTCTTTCAACACATTATAAATATTTAAGGAAGAAGAATCTTAACCTTTTCCTTTGCATAATCACATAAAGGCATAGCATAATCATAACGAACTTCTTCCTCTAATTGATCAAAATAATTATAAGAATGAGATTGTTTTCTTACCCATTTAGATAAATGATTCTTTTGACTCTGACTTAAATCAACAGATTTTAACATCTCAAAATATAAAAATTTTGCAATGACAAATTGAAGATTTATCCTATTTAATTGTTCTAAATTACCGCCATTTTGTATAACATATTTATCCATATCACATAGATGAATAAAATCAGTAGTATAAATATAACTACCTCTATTGATATCTTTAGCAAGTACATTATTTTGAGTAAGATTATCAAAATCCTCCTCCAACTCTCTAGCAGCACATATCAAATCACCACATGTAAACTGCCCTGTATCTTTATACCTAGGTGTTCCAATCTTTTCTTGAGAAGTAATATCATCTAAATAATTAGTCACAAAGCCAATATAGACACCATTTACATCTAACATAATATCAATTGGATTTTCAATTCTTTTTAAAGATAGGTTTTGTTGAAAAAATATAGCCTTTTTAAAAATCATTAATCCTTTATATTCACGTGTATGAATATCATATTTTAATAACTTTAACGCTCTATTACCATATTTAAAGACTATACCATCATGACCCGCACCAATCTTCTTCAAATCATAAATATTTGGAATAGTCTCCAAATTATTTCTCAAAACTACTTCCTACACCAACTTTGCTTTCCCCATACATAATCCCCCTTAATCTAGGCGTATTATATCATAAAAAAAACGGTTTGTACACCATTTTTTCAAAAATTTATAATAAACTGTATTTTTGCTTGATTAAAAAGTACATTCATATACAGACAAAAACCCACTACAAATAAAAATCAAACAACACCCAGAACTAAATCTTTCATATGTTTCAAAAACAGCTTTCCAAAGCCTAGTTGCTCTACACTTTCTTTAACAATCAAATTACCAGTATAAACAGTTTTACTTTTTTCTTTTACATAAATCTTACCTACAATCTGACCTTTTTTCAAAGGAAGAACTACATTATTCATTTTTGTATCAACAGTATATTTTTTATTTCTTTCTGCCTTATCTTGTAAAATAGTGATATCACCCTCTGTATAAACTTTAATCTTATCTACAGTGGCTTTATCAAAATGAATTGTCTTAATATATTTATTACTTTTTTGAATTGTCTGTACTTTCTTAGTACTAAAACCATAATTTAACAAATCACTGGTCTCACTATTTCGAATTTTAGCATTATCTTCTCCCAGTACTATTGCAATAAGACGCATACCATCCTTTTTAGCTGTAGCAGCAAGACAATACCCTGCATTATCTGTATGACCTGTTTTTAATCCATCTGCTCCTTCATATAAACGTACAAGTTTATTCGTATTAACAAGCCAAAATTTATTTGGCGTATTTACTCTTAAATAATCTTCATATACAGAAGTAAACTTCAAGATATCCTCATGAGTAAGAAGCTCCCTTGCAATAAGAGCCATATCATAAGCACTAGAATAATGTCCCTCTTCATCAAGACCAGTACAGTTTTTAAAAGCTGTATTTTTAAGACCAAGCTCTCTTACTTTTTTATTCATTAACTGAACAAACTTTTCCTCACTTCCCGCAATATATTCTGCCATAGCAACAGTCCCATCATTAGCACTAGCCATACTAATACCTTTAAATAAATCTTTTACACTCATCTTTTCATTTTGAGACAAATAAATTTGACTTCCACCCATATCTGCAGCATTTTTGCTAACAGTAACAATATCATTCCATTTTATTTTACCCCTTTCTATATTTTCTAAAATAATGATTTGAGCAACCATCTTTGTCATAGAAGCAATAGCAACTTGTTTATCCTTATCCTTTTCAAAAATAATTTTACCAGTGCTCTCTTCCATTAAAAGTCCACTCACAGCACCTTCAATCAAACGATTTGTACCACTATCATCCACAATACATTCCTTATCATTCATACATACATCTTCCTCTGCAAAAACATATATAGGAAAAATACATATATGTAATAACAATAAAAATATAAAAAACTTCTTCATCATATCACCCTACTAAAAAATATGTAAAAAAAAGTTTTATATTCATAATTT
>JAAWCL010000050.1 GCA_022793235.1 Bacilli bacterium
ATAATAACCTGTTTTATTTTTATCTCTTGTTAATCTACTTATATCTTTTACTATTACCATATTAATTTTATTTGTTAAAATATCTATAATCATTTCATTAAGTCCAGGTCTTGAATCTAACATTCCAGAATATCCATTATCAACATACTCTTGAACAATATTGTATTTATTTTTTATTGCATATTCAGTTGTTATAATTCTTTGAGCTTCAATACTATTGTTCTCTTGAATATCCTCATGTGAAAGTCTTAAATATATTCCTGCTTTGTACTCTCTCATATTTATACCATCTCAAAAATATTATATCTATAATTTATAAATACATTATTTTCTATATCAACTTCCACACTATATATAATGTCATCTAAAGTATCTTTGCTCCAACAGTCTACATTTGATAATTCATTCACTAAATTCTTTAATTTGTCAAGACTTAATGTAGGTCTATTATGTTTTTCTTCTATTAATTTGGTAATATTTAATTTTATACTATTTTTTCTTTCTACTTCATTTTTATAAAATCTTTTGTAATCATCTTCATCTAGTAATTCATTTCTATAATCATCATATAATGACGAAATATTATTTTCAATTTTGGTTAATTGGTTTTCTAAATTTTTAATTGTATCATCATACATCTTGGTATTGTTTTCATTGTATTGTTTTAAAATAAGATTTTCAATTTCGTTCGTATTCGTAATTTTTCCCATCTTATTTGCTATGTTTTTTAATACAATTTTTGTAATTATCTCTTCGTTTATTCCTTTACTTCTTCTATTGCAAAATATCTTACCATTTTTTCTTGTGCCTTCAACACAATGTAGTCTTTTAGATTTTATTGTTCCAGAACTTGTATATTCTACTTTTAAAATCATCTGAGAGCCACATTCTTTACAATAAACTAATCCATTCAAAAGCCATTCATATTTTCGACTTTTAGTTTTTCCTTCAATTCTTAATTTTCTTTGTACTCTCTCAAATAATTCTTCATCAATAATTGGTTCATGTGTATTCTCTATTATTTTCCATTCATCTCTTGGCATATATTTAACTTTTTGAGATTTATAGCTTAAATTAATTCGCTTTCCATACTCTGTATGTCCTAAATATATCTTATTTCTTAATATGTTTCTTACACTAGAATTCCACTTATATATATTTTTTCTCAGAACCCCTCTATCATTATAACTGCTTGGTGCCAAAAATTTATTTTCTTCTAAATATCTTGCAATATCAGCTTGTTTTTCTCCATTATCGAACTTTTCAAAAATCAATTTTACTATTTTAGCCTGATTTTGATTTATTATTAGTTTATTTTTATTATCTTTGCTTTTTTCATATCCAAAAGGTGCTCTTGAACTTAAATATAAACCTTTTTCTTTTCTAGCCCATACCCCTGACTTTACTTTTTTGGAAATATCCTTACTATACCAATCATTTATTAACGTTTTAAATTGTATCATATCATTATTTGAACTTTTTAAAAATGTATCTACATTATCTAGTATAGAAATATATCTTACACTTTTCTCTAAAAAATATAACTCAATATAATAATTTGCCTCAAAGCTGTTCCTTGAAAGTCTTGATAAATCCTTTGTTATTATCGCATTTATTTTCTTACTTTCAATATCTTTTAACATTTTTTGAAATGCTGGTCTATTAGTATTAAGTCCTGTATATCCATCATCAATATAAAAATCTACTAATTCAAAATCTTTGCCTAATTCTTTAAGCTTATTTTCAATAATATTTTTTTGACTTACTATACTATCGCTTTCTTCTTTATCACCATCTTCCTTTGATAATCTTAAATAACCTGCAACTTTATATTGTGCAAAATTATTATTTTGCGTTTCAATAAACAAACTATTTCCATTTGCTTGTTTATATTCCATATACTCCATAGAATTGTCCTCCTTTTCTAAGAAAACAACCCTTATGTATTTACTGATACAATTATAACGTACTATTTTTTTAATGTCAGCCCATTTTTTTATATTGTTGCATTTAATTTTTTCAAAGCATATTTGCTAAATGCCTCATATAAATTATTTAAACTTTTTGCATTTTCTATTGTCCTTGCTGTTACTGTATATTTGTGGTTATCTATTTCATAAATTTCTTTTTCTTCTTTCTTTTGCATTTGAAATTACCTCCTTGTTTTATTAATACAAGATATTAATAAAACTAAAATTTTATGAATTAATAGTTCAATATTCTATATCTTTTTCTATATTTTCTCTTGCTTTTCTTATTGCATTTTCAATTTCATCTGAAAAAAATAATATATCTGTTATAGGTTCAGTATCTAATGAAATAACTTCAATATCTTTTGAAAAACATTTATCAGCAAAATTATACATTTTTTGTAAATCTCTAAAAAGTCTATCTGGTGATGTTACTATAATTTTATTTATTATTCCTTTATCTATATCTTCTATCATTTTTCTTAATGCTGGTCTATCATCAAAATTTGCGCCCATACCTATATCAACATATTTAATTATATTAACTATATTATTTTTCTTACAATATTCTTCTAATCTACTGATTTGTGAAGCTATATTATATTGCAATCCTTCTTCATCTTCACACCTTGAACGAATATATATTCCAGTTGTATTTTTATCATTTTTATCTTCTGTTTTGTTTTTTATACGATTATCTAATTGTTCCTCTTTTCCTTCTCTTGTATAAGTTGCAGATATAAAATCTTTTTTACATATTTTTTTCATAGTCTATCTCCCTCAAAATTTTAATCCCATTTAATTTTTTTAGGGGTTGCATAAGATACCTGATCTTTGAAATCTTTTTTTACCCTATATTCTTTTGTTTTTTTATAGTATTCATATATACTAGCGTTCCAATTTCTAAAAGCACGTTTATTAATTGTTTTTCTCCCAGATAGTTCACAACTAGCTTGAATATGTTGCATCTGTAAAATTTCATTAGTAGCTGCTTTTTCTTTTCGTACTTTTCTCATATTTTCCTTATTAAAATTTCTTTGTTTTATTTTATTCTCATCTTTCCTTCTTTTTTTCTCTATGCTATATCTTGAATCTTGTTTTATTACTTTAGTAATATATGATTGCACTACATTTAGTCTTTTTGAAATTTCAATAGCAGGCATTTTTTCTTTGAAATATAAAATTATAATTTTGTCTTTCTTTGACATTGACTTAACTCCTTAAAATGGTGAATTTTTTACACACGTATTTTAAACACAATATACCTATTATAGGTCTTTAGTTAAATGATTCATATATTTACCAAATTCTTTTCCATGAAGTTCTGATAGCTTTGGCGTATTCTTTGCCTTTTTCATTTTCTCTAATTTTTTCAAATGAATTGTATTAATAATCGCTAAAATGATTAAGGTAAGACAAATAAAAACTAAAAATAGAATAAAAAATTGCATTGATAATTCCTCCCCTCATATTTTTTTAAAGAGAAAAACAAGTAAGAAATCTCTCTCACTTGTTTCCTCACTAAATTAGATTTTTTAAGGTCTAATTCTTGAATTTTTTTAATTTTTTTTCTAAATTATTAATTGCTACATCTAAACTATTCTTTACAGACATAATCGCACAACCTTCTATTTTTGCAATTTCTCGTAATGTTTTATTTTCAAAATAATACATTTGAATTCTTCTTTTTTGTAATTCAGATAAAGAATTAATGGCCTTTTTTAATTCTTTATAAATAAGTCTGTTTTCAAATTCATCTTCTAAACTTATTGGCTTGTCCATTACTCTTGAAGGAAGTTTATTATCATAAATTTCAGAATGTTCTATATGTCTATCAAATTTATTCTGTTGGCTTTTTTCTTTCCTTTTTTCTTCAATAAGAGCCTTTTTGATATTACTATCTATTTTTACCTCTTTACTTGTTTTTTTCCAATTAAAATTTTTA
>JAAWCL010000200.1 GCA_022793235.1 Bacilli bacterium
GATCAAATAGGAGGAAGCAGATGGAACGAGCTTACTAGTGTATCCAAAATTGCAGATGGAGGGTACATAACAGGAGGATATTTCCAAGATGACATTACACTATCGAATGGAGAAAAGTTAACAAGCAAAGGAGATTATGATGGACTAGTCATCAAATACAATAGAGAGGGTCAAATCGAGTGGACAGATCAAATAGGAGGAAGTGGTGTCGATGGTATAAATAGCATAGCAGAAACAGCAGATGGAGGTTACATAGCAGGAGGACGTTTCAGAAAAGACATCACGTTATCGAATGGAGAAAATCTAACATGCAAAGGTAATTGTGATGGATTAATCATTAAATACAATAGAGAAGGGAAAATCGAGTGGACAAAGCAAATAGAAGGAAATAGTATAAAAAGTGAAAGCCAAATTGCCAGTATAGCAGAAACAGAAGATGGAGGTTACATAGCAGGAGGATATTTTCAAAGTAAAATCAATCTATCCAATGGGAAAATGCTAACAAGCAAAGGTAGTTCAGATGGATTAATCATTAAATATAATAATGAAGGTCAAATTGAATGGACAGAGCAGATAGGAAGGAATGGTATTAACAAAATCAACAGCGTAGCAGAAACAGCAGATGGAGGGTACATAGCAGGAGGGTATTTCCAAAGTAACATCACATTATCTAATGGAAAAACGTTAACAAGCAAAGGCGGTTTCGATGGATTAATATTAAAATTAAAAGCAGAAAAAGGAGTACCAGAGGTACAAGAATTAACAGTAGAGAACAATATAAAACGATTCAAAATAACAACAGATATACAGGAAATAGATGGTATAAAAGGAGGAAACATATCTGGAGAAGATAAATTACCATATGAAACAGTAGAATATGATGCAAGCAATACAAAAGAAATAAAAATGACACCAGAAGAAGGATATGAAATAACAAAAATAACAGTAAATGGAGAAGAAATAGAATATACAGTAGCAGAAGATGGAAGTTATATTCTACCACAATTTACAAACATCCAAGAAAACAAACACATAGTAGTAACATTCATAAAATCACAAAACAAACTAACAATCCATAAAACAAA
>JAAWCL010000201.1 GCA_022793235.1 Bacilli bacterium
ATACCTTATCATCTTTTGAAGGGGCAAAAAGAGAAGGGGCAAATTGGATAGAATTAGATGTACAACAAACTAAGGATAAAAATATAATAGTAATGCATGATACCAATCTTAAAAGAACAGCAGGAATAAATCAGAACACTTGGGAAGTAGACTATGAAAAAATAAAAGAAATTGATGTAGGAAGCTTTCTAAATCCAAAATTTCATAAGGAAAGGATACCTCTACTTAAAGATATAATTGTTTGGGCCAAAAAAAAGAATATGAAATTAAATATAGAATTAAAGTCCTCAGGACACGAAAAAAATTTGGAAAAAAAAGTAATAGATATGATTACAGAACTAAACTATATAGATGGATGTGTAATTACTTCTCAAATATATGGAGTCTTACAAAATGTCAAGAAATATAATAAGAAAATAAAAACCGTTTATGTTATGAGCCTTGCTTATGGTGATATTACTTCATTAAAAGATGTGGATGCTTTTAGTATAGAGGCTACAAGTATAACTACCAGTTTAGTAAATAAAATACATAAAGAAGGAAAAGAATTATATGCTTGGACAGTAAATACAGAGGAAAATATAAGGAAAATGATTGATTTAAAAGTAGATAACATTGTAACAGATGATGTGAAATTAGCTAAAAGAATAATCTATACAAGTAAAAAAAGCAATTTAATTAATGAATATATAAAATGGATAGAACAAGTATTTTAAAAGATTATAGGTTTCAAATAAAAAATAATTATATCATTACACAGCACTACATTAGCCATTTTTTACCATTAATAATACCTTTTTCAACAGAATATTTTGATTCAAAATAATTAGAAATTGGCATTTACATAAAAATATAATATGTTTTTGTCTGTCAAAAAATATTTGGAATAATTTTTCTCATTTATATCAAAAAGATAGGACATTTTCAAAAATTATTGATAGTATAAATTTATAGACATGCACTTTCTTTTATGATATATTATCCATATATGCCGATATAGTTTAGTGGTAAAACAGATCCTTGGTAAGGATCAGCGGACAGTTCAATTCTGTCTTTCGGCACCATTGGGAAATCTGTTCGAACTATTCGAACTTATAGATATAGAATCAATCGAAAGATTGGTTTTTTCGTTTTATAAGAAAAAATCATAGAAAGG
>JAAWCL010000202.1 GCA_022793235.1 Bacilli bacterium
ACAAGTTTTTTTATATATTTTTGTCATATTTCTGACATCATTTTGCAATATAGTTGAAATATTTATAATATAAATAAAAAAGCCGTTAGCAGAGTATTTTTACGTACCCTACTAACAGCCCAATGGCTATTTTCATATCCATTTTTCGAACCTTCTTTATCCCAAAGACTGTTCTTTTTACTTGATACACTTAAGGTATGACCTTTGCTCTGTTCCTTTGTCTTCTGGTTGTTCTTGCCTTTTCTCCTTTCTCTCTCGCCGTTCCTTAATTCTTTGATCACGCTTCCAGAGATACTTTTCTGTCTCTATTTCTCTTAGCGTGATGAATACTGCAGCAAAAGGAATCAGGAGCATAAGGAGCAGAGATAGAAACCAAATAGCAAGTTTCATCAAGGCAGGCAGATTGCTATATACGCGAATCAGAAGGTCTTCCGACTGATAGAACTTCTCGTTCCGTTCTTTCTTTTCTGCCGTAAAGTTCTCCGTCATAGCGTCTGTTTTCTGTTCCTGTTCATTGTAGAACTGAGCATTGTTGTTGAGTACCATCAGGCTGGCACCTGTTTTCGCTATTTTATAGCAAATTTGTTCAGCCTTGACCACTCCAAGTAATACAAATAAGAGGGTCACAATTGTGACGGTAATCCTGATGATAGCTGCCTCGCGTTGTTCGTTCTTCCTTGACATGTTGCGTTCCTCCTAAACAAAATAATAGTACTTTATATTATAACATTTCTAGAGCTAAAAATCAAATCAAGCACTCTTTCTGATATTTTACATCTCTATTTCAATTTTATAAATGCCCCCATTTTCCTCTAATTTAATTTGTTTTTCTTCTACTTTTTCTCCATTTACCTTAAATGAGGTAACTCCTGTTACTTTGCCATTTGGGTTATTTACTTGTATATGATATTTTGTGTTTTTATATTGATATTTGATAGAATATTCTTTCCAGCTGCTGGGAATACATGGCTCTACACAGAGTTTTCCTTGATGTATACGCAGTCCTAAAATATATTTTATTCCTGTTTCATACATCCAACTGCTTGATCCTGTATACCATGTCCATCCTCCTCTTCCTGCTAAATTTCTTTGACCTGCAATAT
>JAAWCL010000051.1 GCA_022793235.1 Bacilli bacterium
AAAAAATAAAAAAAGAGCTCGATCATGAAAAACAACAAATAATAGATGAAATAGAAAAAATAATGCAAGAAGAATATATACCAGAATTTGGACAAGGATTCATTTTTATTGAAAGTACTTTTTACTATTGTAATAGAATACTCTATTTTTTTGCACAATATTTTATTGCAAAAATACTAGGAAATCAAAATTTAGAAGAGTATCTACATCGACTATATAAAAGTTATAAAGAAGTAGAAAACATTCAAAATAAAGAGGCATTACTAATAAATTATTTACTATCAAAAGATAGTACCTTAGGATACTTTTGTATAAACCATCCAGAACTAATAAAAGAAAGTATGAAATATATAGAGGAAATAAAAGAAAGATGGAAAAACTATAATAAAGAAGAACGAATAAAAGAAACAACAAATCCAATTTCAATACTAACATACAAAAAGAAGAAAAAGAAAAATCAATATGCAACATAATATAGAATAAACAGATTCTATTTTTTTTGACAAATTATTTGAATAGGACCTGTTATGATAGATTTGGTGATGAAAAAGTGAAGGGGATAAAGAAAAATTTAATAACAGTACTATTTGTAATTATATTAGGACTGATAAGTGGTAAAACATTATATAACAAAATCAGTGATGTCTATGCCCTAAATGTCAAAAAGGAAGATAGAATCTATTTTTTACAACTAGGAGTTTATAAAGATATGGAAAGCATGAAATATGATACAAATATGATTACAGATAAACTAGTAATAAAAGAAAAAAACAATTACTATGTGTATATAGGATTAAGTAAAGAAAAAGAAAATTTAAAAAAAATAAGCTCCCTCTATGAAAAATTAGGATACAATTTATATCTTTATGAGAAAGAAGTAGAAAATGATACATTCTTAACAAATTTAGAACAATTCGATCTACTTATGAAAAACGCTAAAACAGAAGAAGAAATTGAGTCAATCAATGCTGTAATTTTATCTAGTTATGAAGAAATGATATTAAAAAATAAGTAAATCTTTGATTTTCCTCGAATAATAAAAATAGGAGGAAAAATTATGTATGTAAAAGATATTCCAGCAGAAGAAAGACCAAGAGAACGTTTTTTAAAAGTAGGTGTAAAAAATCTTACAAACCAAGAATTACTAGCCATTCTGATCAAAACAGGAACTAAAGAATACAGCTCTACAGATTTAGCCTTACTACTTTTAAATGAAATAGGAAATGTTGAAAGGTTAAAAGATGTAAGCATTACAAGGTTAGAAAAAATTAAAGGTATAGGACCTGTAAAAGCAATAGAGATTGCTTCAGCTATAGAACTTGGAAAAAGAATTTACTTAGAAAGTCCAAAATATAAAGAAAAGTTAATAAATGCCAAAGAAATATATGAAAGTTGTAAATACTTGTTTACTAAAAAGATGCAAGAAGAATTCTACTGTTTGTATTTTAATAATAAACAAGAGTTAATTGAAAGGAAATTATTGTTTATGGGAACGATAAATAAAAGTGTAGTCCATCCAAGAGAAGTTTTTAAAGAAGCATATTTAACAAGTGCAGCATCAATTGTGTGTATACATAATCATCCATCAGGAGATACTAAACCCAGTAGAGAAGATATTATCTTTACTAAAAACTTAATTCAAATAGGAAGAGTCAATAAAATACCTATTCTAGACCATATTATAGTAGGAGATACAGAATATTATAGTTTTTATGAGAACAATAATCTTTTTAATCTTTAGTTGTTCTTTAAACGATTTTATACTATAATAAAAAAAGAAAAAGAGTGATTATATGTATAATGAAAAAAAGAAAAAAAATAAGAATAGTATTGTAATATTTATTAGTATTTTTTTAATTGTAATAGCAGGACTTTTTTACTCATTAAAATTAAATCGTAAAATGACTACAATAGAAGCATATTTAAAAGATATAAGTGTATTGATACAAAAAGTAGTACTCTATCCTTTTACAGCACTAAATAAAGAAAAAGATATAGATTTATCAGATAGTTATTTAATTCAAAAAAATATAAATAGTAGTTTAGAAAAAGAAATAGAGGAGTTAAAAGAAACTCTAAAGTTAAATAGCACATTTACAGAATACAAACCTGTCAATGCAACAGTCCTATCAAGAAATAAATCATATTGGTTTAATACAATTACAATAGATAAAGGAAAAAAAAGTGGTATAAAAGAAGGCATGGCAGTTGTATCAAAAGGTGGACTAATAGGAAAAATAAGTAAAGTCAGTAATTATTCTTCCGAAATTAAGCTCATCACATCAGATGACTTAAATTACAAAATATCTGTATCCATAACAACAGGAAGTGAAGATACATACGCTATCTTAAATGGATATGATAAAAAAACAAATACGACTTTAGTAACAGGAGTAGATAAAAATATAAATATAAATATAGGAGATGTAGTATTAACAAGTGGTCTTGGGGATTTATTTCCAAGAGGAATTTATATAGGACGGGTATCAAAAATAGAAAGTGATAAATATAATTTAAGTAAAAAATTAAATGTAGAGACAAGTGCTGATTTTTCAAATATTCATTATGTAACCATTCTAAAGGAGAACAAATGATGACAGGAATCATTATAATTAGCTTAATCTCTTTATTGTTTGATGGAGTATTAACCAATTATTTACCATATTTAATAAATGATTTAACTTTCTTTACCCCCATGTTTACAGTCATAACTATCTTTCTAATTTATCCACTTTTTTATAAAGAACATAAAAAGTATTTAATTTATACTTGTATTTTAGGAGGTATTTATGATTTATTTTATACCAATCTATTTTTATTTGATACCTTTCTTTTTTTATTACTAGGACTAATAACAATTTATATATATAAAACATTTGATGTATCTAAAATAAGAGTCTTATTT
>JAAWCL010000203.1 GCA_022793235.1 Bacilli bacterium
ACTTGTGAACTCAGATATTTTAATAAAAGACGAAAATAGTAATTTGATTTTTGAAAATAACGATGCTGAAGGACTGGGACCATTTAGCGATAGTTATTTAAACAAAACCAAGCAAAATTATAATGATAGAGGAAATATTAGAAACAACGAAAACACAGGACAACATCAATTTGCATCAGAATATAAAACATCTTATATAAATATAGAAAATAATAAACTAATAAGAAAAATAGAATTACATCCAAGGGAAGATATTAAATTTCCTAAAAGCAAAACACTGTATATACAAATGAAAGATTTTATAATACAGAACAATTCAGGTACAACAAATAAAATAGAAAGAATAAATAAAGAATGTAGTTTTGAAATAGAATTAGATGAAAAATTTGTTAGTAGAGAAACACATGATTATATACAAGAAGAAACAAACAGTAAACAGAAATTTAAGGTTTTAGCTGCAGAACTAAGCAATACGCAACTAAGATTAAAAATGGAATATACAGGAAAAGAAAGCTTGTTGAATATTGTTAATATGATGGATTTAAGCAGTATACAGATATTTGATGAAAATAACAACATGTATATTAATACAGAGGCTTTTTACTTTTTCAATAATCAATTTTTATACTTAAAATTTAATACTAATGGAAATAAACTATCAGATAGATTGATAATTATTATTAATAATACTATAAAAATACCTATTAGAAAAGTTGAGAGTTCATCATGAACTCTCAACTTTGTTACGGATTAAGTCAGTAATAATAATTAATAAGTTACTTTATAAGTAAAAGTATACTTGCATTCTGCTCTTGTACTAAAGCGAATGTAGTATGAACCTCCGGCAGAGGCAGTAAAGGTGTAAGGATGACTACCTGTACCATAAAAATGCGTAGTCTGTTCAGTTGCCTCGGTGGGATACCGCCTTACCAAAGATACAGCTAATCCAGTATCGGAATGTTGTCCGCTAACGTTTGTAACTGTAACTTCTACCCGAGCGGTATTGCCAGCTCTTAAAGGAAAACCATTGCAGTTGTGAGAGGTTCCATTAAGAGTGATGTAATCAGATGAAGGCCACGGAGTGATTGTTCCATAGGTGGTTGCTCCATCATCACCGGGAGCAGCAGATACAGGCATGGTACTCGCGACGCACAATACTGCAACAGCCATAAGCATTGCGGCTATTTTTGGGGTTATGTTTTTAATTTTTCTCATAGAGAGACCTCCTTTTGCGATAACAACTTACTGACATAATCCGTTTTGCAGCAATAAGACTAAATCTTATTGAACTAATGATAACATAATGTAACATAGAAGATAAAAAAAGATAAAAAATGAAACTATATTGTAAAATTTTGCTATCTAATATATAGGTGATAAAAATGGTTAATGCTTTAATAGTTGATGATAATTTAGATTTTTCTAAACAATTAATTAATAATATATCAGAAAGCATGGACGTAAGAATATGTAAAATTTGTACTAATGGAAATGAAGTCTTAGAAATATTAAAAAATAGCGAAATTGATATAATTATTTTAGACATGATTATGCCAGATTGTGATGGAATTGAAGTGTTAAAAAGATTAACCAACTCTCAAAAAGAAAAATATAAAAATTCTATAATTGCTATTTCTGGAGACAATAGCTTTATTTCTCAATTAGTTAATAATCCATTAGTATATGATTTTATCATTAAAGGTATACGAAAAGAAGAAATGATATATAGAATTAAGAGATTAATTGATTATAAAAATATTGAAGTAAAAAAGAAAGCAATTATCAATGAACTGGATAGTATTGGCTATGATTTGGGATACAAAGGAACTTTATATTTAATTGAAGCAATACTTCAAATGTATATTAAAGGTGAATTAACGATAGATAATCTTCAAAAAGATATATATCCTATAATTTCTAAAATATATCATAAGACAGTTAATAATGTAAAATGTAACATTAATAATGCAACAGAAGCAATGTATTACAGATGTGATTCTCAAAAATTAAAAGAATACTTTAACTTTTATGATGATATAAAACCAACAACCAAGACGGTAATTTATACAGTTTTAAAAAATATAAGGTAATATGAAATATCTTGCCCTTTTCTATTTTAAAAAACGAGTTATTTTTTGCTATATATAAATATTATTAATGAAAAATAGGAGTTAAAAGTTTTCCTCATAACAGATCAAATAGTTTTAAAGGTTAATTTTTTCTTGAAGTTCTAATAAGAGTGTGATAAAATAGTGGAAAATAAGGTCGAATAAAGGTGGATTATAAGTTGAAAAACGAGATAGAAGAACAATATAAATATATAGAAAAAATAAGAAAAGATAATGAAAATAAAAACTTAAAATACAGTATTTTTACAATGGGCTGTCAACTAAATGAAAACGATTCAGAAAAGATATGTGGAATGCTTGAAAAGATGGGATATTCTAGTAC
>JAAWCL010000052.1 GCA_022793235.1 Bacilli bacterium
AACACATAGCACTTGTGTGTGTGTGTGTGTGTGTGTGTGTGTAGACTTATCATATTTTTACCTCCTTTTGTTTACATATTTTTTTAATTTTTATATTCTTATTTTTATCTAATTATATTTTATATCATCCTTTTTTTTTTTTCAATATTTATATGACAATTTAATACATTTTTTTTAGCAAAATGTAAAAAAAGTGTCTAAAACTATTCTTAGACACTTTTTTATTTAATATATTTTATTATTTTAAATTAAAGAAAGCCTCTTTACCAGCAAATTTTGCAGCAGAACCCAATTCTTCCTCAATTCTTAATAATTGATTATATTTACATACCCTATCAGTTCTTGAAGGAGCACCAGTTTTTATTTGGCCTGCATTAGTTGCAACAACTAAATCTGCAATTGTTGTATCTTCTGTTTCTCCTGATCTATGAGAAACAACTGCAGTCATTCCAGCTCTACTTGCCATTTCAATAGCCTCTA
The DNA here is from genome assembly GCA_022793235.1 of Bacilli bacterium. Lineage (GTDB taxonomy): Bacteria > Bacillota_I > Bacilli_A > RF39 > UBA660 > UBA2730. The sequence goes on from JAAWCL010000052.1 coordinate 481, forward strand.
AAGTTTCTGTAACTGTTCCAATTTGATTTAATTTTATAAGGATAGAATTTGAAACTCCCATATCAATACCTTTTGATAGTCTTTGTGTATTTGTAACAAACAAGTCATCACCAACAAGTTGAATCTTATTACCTAATTTTTCAGTTAATTACTTCCAACCTTCCCAATCTTCTTCTGCAAGACCATCTTCTAAAGATATAATTGGATATTTATTTGCTAAATCTTCCCAAAAAGCTACCATTTCTTCACGAGTAAACATTTTATCAGATTTCCAGAAATAGTATTTACCTTCTTCACATTTTGCTTTTGCTTCATCATACATTTCTGTTGCTGCAGCATCAATAGCAATTTTAAAATCTTCACCTGGTTTGTAACCTGCTTTTTCAATTGCTTCAACTATAACTTTTAAAGCTTCTTCATCTTCAGATAAGTTTGGAGCAAATCCGCCTTCATCGCCTACTGATGTTGCAAGACCTTTTGCCTTTAGAACTGATTTTAAATTATGAAATACTTCAGCACACATTCTTAAACATTCTCTAAAACTTTCAGCACCTACTGGCATAATCATAAATTCTTGAATATTTACACTATTGTCTGCATGTTTACCACCATTTAATATATTCATCATTGGAACTGGTAAAACTTTTGCATTTACTCCACCAAAATAATTGTATAAACTTACACCTAATGCTTCTGCCGCTGCTCTTGCAACTGCTAAAGATACTCCAAGTATAGCGTTAGCACCCAATTTTCCTTTATTATCAGTACCATCTAGTTCAATCATCGCCCTATCTATTTCAACTTGATCTAAAGCATTCATTCCTTCTATTTCAGGTGCAATAATATCATTTACATTATCTACTGCATTTAAAGTACCTTTTCCTAAATATCTTGATTTGTCACCATCTCTTAATTCAACAGCTTCAAAAGCGCCAGTTGAAGCACCTGATGGAACAGCTGCTCTTCCCATAAATCCACCTTCAACTTCAACCTCAACTTCAACTGTTGGATTTCCCCTTGAATCTAATATTTCTCTTGCATATACAGATTCGATTTGTAAATATTGTTTCATAATAAATTCCTCCTTAATTTACATTTTATATATTTTTTATATTAACTACATAAAAATTTATTATGTAGAATATAACTTTGATTTTTATATAACTTATACTATTAATGTTACATTTTCTCTATTTTGTTAACATACTGATTTAGACTTTTTAAAAAACTATTTTCTTCTTTATCTTGTCTTTTATCAGCATTCTTTTTAGCTTTATCCATTGTTTTATTTATATTTTTTTCTTCTAGCTTCCTTTTTCTTTCTATTTCATTTATATAATTATCAAGCCTTGTTTCCATTTTATAATCTTCAAAATCTTGTTCTACACCAAGTTCGTATTTAGAATAATATGTATCATATATAACTTTATAATTTACATCTTCTTTATTATAATTTTGTATAATATCTATTTCATCTTCTTCAATATTATATAAGTCAAGTATGATTTTTCCCATTTCTAAAATAGTTTTTCTCTCACTTTTTAAGTCTATAAGTCCTGCATAGTAATTTTTTCTATAAGATTTATTCACACTATTCATTATATCAAAAGAAATATTATAAAATAGTGTTACAAAACATTCTGGTGTAATATCTTTTCTTTCTAGCTTTTGTCTTAAATCTTCATATAATTCTTTTATATCTTCTTGAGCCTCTTCAAGTAGAGATTTTGCTTCAATTACTGACTCTTCCTTATATTTTTTTTCTTCTTCTTCCTTTTTACTACTTTTTAATTTTTTTATTCTTTTCTCTTCTTTTTCATATTCTTCTTTATTTAACAATTTAAATCCATGCCCACCACAATTTGGACATTTTCCATTTGGAAGTTCTTCTTTTATTTGTTCTAACTCACTATTTGTTATAACTACCTTTTGTTTTTTTATGAAATCACATTTTGGATTTTTACAAACATAATATATTATAACTTCAGTAGGAAACTCATCTTCCTCTTCTATTTCATCTTCTTTTGGTGTAACTAAATCATATGTTCTCCAAGCAGATTCAGTCTCAAAATCTTCTCTAGTTTTTCTTGGCATATTTTCACCTCATTATTATATTTCTATTAAACTTTTGCCTGTCATTTCTTCTGGCACTTTCTCTCCCATCATATCAAGTAATGTAGGTGCAATATCACATAATCTACCATCATTTAAAGACTTCACCCTATTTGATATTACAATAAAAGGTACATCAAATGTAGAATGGGAAGTTATTGGTTCGCCTGTTTTTAGATCAAGCATTAATTCACAATTTCCATGATCTGCTGTAATTATTGCTTCTCCATTAACTTCTTCTATTTTTGATATTACTTTTCCAACACATTTATCTAATGCTTCAACTGCTTCAATTGCTTTATCTAAATTTCCTGTATGACCTACCATATCTCCATTAGCATAATTCATTATGATTACATCGTAAGCTTTTTTATCTATTGCTTCTACAACTTTTTCAGTTATTTCATATGCAGACATTTCTGGTTTTAAATCATATGTAGCAACCTTAGGTGATGGCACTAATTCCCTTGCTTCTCCATTATATATTTTTTCCTCTCCACCATTAAAGAAAAAAGTAACATGAGCATATTTTTCTGTTTCAGCTACTCTTAATTGAGTATAACCTAAACTTGATAAATATTCTCCTAAAGTATTTTTTAAAACTTGTGGCTTATACGCTACACTTACATTTTTAATACTCTCATCATATTGAGTCATAGTAACAAATGTAAGATTTTCTATTTTTTTTCTTTCAAATTCATTAAAATTATCATTTACAAATGCTTTTGTTATTTGCCTTGCTCTATCTGGTCTAAAATTAAAAAATATAACAGAATCATTACTATTTACAGTTGCAATTGGTAAATTTTGTTCATCAACTATAACAATAGGCTTTACAAATTCATCAAATTCTTGTGATTCGTAAGATGTTTCAACAGCTTTTTGTACTGTTTTAAACATATTTCCTTCACCCTTTGTCATTGCATCATATGCAAGTTTTACTCTCTCCCACCTATTATCTCTATCCATTGCATAATATCTTCCTGATAGTGTAGCAATTTTTCCAATTCCTATTTCTCTTATTTTTTCTTCTAATTTTTTTAAATATTCTACTGCTGATGTTGGAGGAGTGTCTCTTCCATCTAATATTGCATGAATATATACTTTATCTATATTTTCTATTTTTGCCATTTTAAGTATATCATATAAGTGATCAATGTGTGAGTGAACTCCACCATCTGATACAAGTCCCATTATATGCAAAGATGAATTGTTACTTTTTACATTTGAAAAAGCTTTTTTTAATTCTGCATTATTATAAAAATTTTCATCTTCTATTTCCTTTGAAATTCTTGTAAGCTCTTGATATACTATTCTTCCAGCACCTATATTTGTATGTCCTACTTCTGAGTTACCCATTTGTCCTTCTGGAAGACCTACTGCAAGTCCACTAGTTGAAACATAAGTATTTGGATACATAGATATATATCTATCTAAATTTGGTGTATTAGCTAATTTAAAAGCATTTCCTTTTTCCTCATCATTTAATCCTACACCATCCATT
>JAAWCL010000053.1 GCA_022793235.1 Bacilli bacterium
ATATGATGTTTTTTCCTTTATTTAGTTTGTATAAAGACTCATATTTATTATTTGTATAATTTATAAGGCTATAAGGATCATCTTCTATTACTAATAGATTATATTTATTTATGATGTTTAAGAATTCTTTTCTTTTTATGTTGGTCCAAGCGTATCCCGTAGGATTATTAAATGTAGGGATGACATAAATTAATTTTGGCGCATATTGTATAATTCTTTTTTCTAGTTTTTTTAAATCTAATCCATCTTCTAATAGATCTATACCTATTAAATTTATATTTCTTTTTCTAAATATATCTATAGCTCCAAAGTAGGTGGGCTGTTCTATTAATATTGTGTCTTTTTCTTTTAACATTGCATATGCTATTAAGTTTATTGATTGTTGTGTACCACTTGTTATTAACATATTTTTATCTTTTATTTCATATTTCCATATTCTATTTATAAAATGACTTATCTCTATACGTAATGGTTTTAATCCTTTTGGAGTTGTATAAATATTAAAATCTATATTACTATTTATTATATTTTTGATACTTTTATTTATTTCTTTTTTATCTATTAAATTATATATTCCTAGTGATTTATTCATTTTTATTTCCTTTTACATATATATAATGCACTTTTATTATTTTCTACTATTTCTATATTAAAGTAAGGAGAAAGTAACTCTATATACTTTTCCTTTGCTATCCAGTCAAATTCAGTGATGTGAGGTTTAAAGTCTTGTCTAACTTGAATATGATGTACTTTATTTTTTATTAGATAAGATATTTCTATATACTTTATATTTTCTTTAGTATATTCTTTTATCATTGGTTTTTTAGATGGTTTATTTGAAAATGTATTGAATATAAATAATCCATTCTTTTCTACTTTATTACTAAATTGTTCTATATCAATATTTAGTAACCAATAATTTATACCTTGCTCACAAAATACTTTTGTGTATGTTTTTTCTGTCTTTTTTACAAAACTCTCTATTTTTTCATTGTATACCTTTATTCCTAATTTTTGTAAGTCTTTGGGTATCATATTTATTTCTTGTTCCACATAACTTACATCTTTACATTTCTTTTTTATTTCCTTTGCTAATCTTCCATTTCCTCCGCATATGTCTAGTACTTTATCATCTTTCTTTAATTGGGCTTTTTCTATTAAATAATTTACTCCTTTATTAAAATATCTTTTATATATTTTTTCATAATCTGTATACTTTGGGTATCTCATTTTTTCCTCCTATTTTTCCCCTTATTCATTCTTTTTTTATTTTTATAACTTATTTCCTTTTTCATCATATAGATATATTACTCCATGATGTTTAATATTAAATGAGGTGGTATTGTTTCTTATTGTATCTTTCACTGTTCCTGGAAAGGCATAATCATAATATGGAAGACTATTATCAAATTCATGTAGGTGTACTATTGTTTTTACTTTCTTATTTTTAAATAAATAGTCTAATAATGGAGCATTTAAACTAGCCTTTTTATTACTTACTTCAATTCTATATTTTTTATGATTTACTTTCTCTACAATTGTATACTCCTCTAAATTGTCTTTTCCTCTTATTGTTGTTATAAAACCTTTTTTTAATTTTACTGCAATACATCCGAAATAATATTTATGATTGTATCTTTTTTTTACTATTTTATCTTTATATTTATTTAAATATGTTTTATATATATTTAAATCTTTTCCTATTTCATTTTTATTTTCTTCTTTTATGATTGTTTTATAGTAAATATCTTTTCTTATATTTTCTAAAAATTTTTTTTCATTCTTTATTTCAATTAGGCTCTTTTCTTTTGTTAGAATGTATTTTTTATTCTCCCATTTTAATAATAAGAAAGGATATTTTTTATCTAATAATTCTTTATATAGCTGATTGATATTTTCTTCATTTTTTCTTAATCTTATTTTTTTATATTCTCTCATTTTTTGCTATTTTCTTTACTAATTTTTTCGCTATTTCTTCTTTTCCATTTGCCTTTTCTATATTATCTTTTTTATCAATCAAATAAGCTAGGTGTTTTCCTTTTCTTATTGTTTCTAAATCATTTGCTATTACTAAGTCACATTTATTTTTATCTCTTAAATTTTTTGCCACTTCAATTAGATATTCTTTTTGTACACCATCTAATAATTTAAATCCTACTAAATAAGTTGATGGGCTTATATCTTTCACTAATGAGATAATTTTTGGTGTAGGTTTTAAGACTACTACTACATTTTTTTCTTGAGATGAAATCTTATTTCCTTTTAAGGTTTCTATCTCTTCTTCTTTTTGCAAACTTTCTCTTAATTTTTCTAATGTTGTTACATAATCTGTTCTATAATCTGATACAGCCATTGTATGTATAAAATAGTCTATTTTACTATTTGTAAGTAACTCTTCTACTGCTCTTTTTACTTCTAATACACCTTCTACTTCTATTATTCTTGCTCTTTCTTCGTTTGGCCGTAATGCACTTTTTGAACATATATAGTCTATCCATATATCTTTATATTCTTTTAATAAAGTTTTGGCAATTGTTAATGCTAATTTTCCGCTTGATGAATTTGTTATTTTTCTAACATTATCTATTTTTTCACTTGTTCCTCCTGCTGTTATAATTATTTTTTTCATACTATTTTTTCTCCTTTACTAATATTTTTACATATTCGATAATTTCTTCCTTTTTTGGCAGGTGACCTTTGGCTTCATATCCACATGCTAGAGATCCAATAGATGGTTCTATTATTTTATAACCATATTGTTTTAATTTCTCTATATTGTTTTGCACTATTTTATTTTCATACATTTTATTATTCATAGCTGGTACAAAAATTACAGGAGAAGTGGTGGCCATAATTGTTGTTGTGAGCATATCATCTGCTATTCCATTTGCAATTTTTCCTATTATATTAGCTGTTGCAGGAATAATTAAAAATACATCTGCCTTTTGGGCTATACTGATATGTTTTACCTCTATATAATCTGGTCTTTCAAACATGTCTTTTATGACCTTATTTCCTGATAATGTTTCTAATGTTAGCGGTGTAATAAATTCACAGGCATTTTTAGTCATTATTATATTTATGTTTGCGCCCTCTTTTTTTAGAAAATTTACTATTCCACAGGCTTTATATGATGCTATACCTCCTGTTATACCTATTACAATATTTAAATTTTTGAACATATTATTTTCCTTCCTTTCTCTTTCATTTTATGGCTCTTCTGTTGATAAGTAAAATATATTTATGTTATTATATCTATAAGGAGAGCTTATGATAAATGTAAATTTAGAATTATATCGTATTTTCTATATTGTTGCAAAATATAAACATATGACAAAGGCAAGCGAGGAGTTACATATCTCTCAACCTGCTATATCTCAATCTATTAAAAAGTTAGAAAATCAATTAGGTGGAACTTTATTTTTAAGAAGTAATAAGGGAATGGAACTTACAGAAGAAGGTAAAATGTTTTACGAATATGTGAAAGGTGCTCTTGAACTTATCAGTAATGCAGAAAATGAGTTTACATCTTTTAAAAATTTAACTAAGGGGGAAATAAAAATTGGGTGTTCTACTACTCTTACTAAATTATTTTTATTGGATAGTATTAAGGAGTTTCATTCTGACTATCCAGGAATAAATATTTCTATTCAAAATGATTTGACCCATCATTTGATTGATGATTTAAAATTGGGTAAGCTTGATTTTGTTCTTTTTAATGAAAGTCCTACTAAAGAGAAAAATGTCAATCTAGAGAAATTACAAGAATTGAGACAAGGATTTGTCTATCATCCTGATTTTTATAAAGATGATATTCATACATTTGAGGATTTAAATCGTTTTCCACTTATTTTACAAAAGAAAGAATCTAATAGTCGAAAATTACTCGATTTTGTTGCTCTTCAAAATCAGGTTCAACTCAATCCTACAATGGAAGTCGTTAGTCAAGAGTTGATTGTCTCTTTTGCAAATATTGGTCTTGGTCTTGGATTTGTTATACTTGATTTAGCTAAAAAAAGTTCTGAACATTTACGAGAAGTTAAACTTAATAAAAAAATACCAAATATACAAGTATACTTGGCTACAAACAAGTCCGTTGCTCTTACTTTTGCTGCTAAGAGTTTTATTAATTATTTACGAAATTGATATTGTATTCTTTTTCTGTTTATAAAAAACTTGTTTGATACTTTTATTTTTGTTAAGATAATAGTATTAAATTATTTTATTATTTGGAGGAGCATATGGAATATTTGGATGTTTATACTGAGGATGGAAAATATCTTGGAAAGGAAGAAAGAAGTATTGTTCATAGAGATGCCTTATGGCATAATACTGTTCATTGTTGGCTTTATGATAAGGACGGGCATATATATTTTCAAATAAGAAAAGACAAGAAAAAATTTTATACAACAGCATCGGGCCATGTTCTTTCTGGTGAAAGTATTCCTCTTGGATTTGCTCGTGAAATAAAAGAAGAAATTGGGATTGATATTTCTATTGATCGTTGTAAGCGTGTTGATGTTGTTAAATTTACTCTAGATCGTGAAGAAAGGGATGGATCTTTTTTTAGGGATCGTGCCTTTGCTAATGTTTATATTTGTGATTTTGAAGAATCTATTGAATCTTTTCATTTTGATTTAAATGAAATTGATGGTCTTGTTAAAATGCATGCTGTTGATGTGCTAAAACTTATTTATGATGAGGTTGATTTTATTTGTTCCACTTATATTGTATTTGATGGACAAAAAAATATTAGTTATGAACGAAAAGTGACTAAGGAGGATTTTCTTGTTAATAAAGGAGAAACTATTATAGAAAAATACGGAAGAATAGTTAAAGAGATAATAGAGATTACTTCCTAAAATCTATGACTTTTTACAATCAAGTTATTTATTTTTATTCGTCAGAACATATATGGTTAGGAAGGTCTTTTGTACTTTATAAATTGACTTATCATTCAATATACTATATTTTGTGAATTATAAGAGTTTAAAATAAATTTTACTTAAAATGCAACTATGATTATCTATATAATAATAGGTATATTTTGGTAAATATTACTTGACTTAGAGGGGCTCTTATTTTAAATTTAGGGCACTCTTTTTCGATTTCTTTTACTATTTTATTTACTAGTTTATTATAGTTTTCTTTTTCAATTAACATGAATATGTTTTTTTGTAGTCTGCTTATATTTTTTCTATCTTTGTAATAAATATTATTTCTATCTAAATATTTTTCTTTGTTATCAATCATTACCTCATTAAATCCTGTTTTATAAGCACCTGGTTCGATTAAACTTAATGAAATATTTTTATTTTCTTTTTTTAGTTCTGTTTTCATAGTGGTTACTAGCATTGATAAGGCTGCTTTTGAAGAGGTATAACAGGATAAATAAGGAAAAGGTAAATAGCCTGCTAGGGATGAAGTCACAAATATTTTTCCTCTTTTATGATTTCTTTTAAAATTGTTATATCCTCTTTTTACTACTTCTATAGTGCCAAAGATATTCACATCATAATTTTGTTTTAAAATATCTATATCCATTGCTAGTAATGTTCCGCCATTTCCTATTCCAGCATGTGACCAAATTACGTCATAATCAAGTTTATCTATTTGCTCTAAGTCTCTTTTATTTGTTATATCTAATTTTAATATTTCAACTCTTTTATCTTGTATTTCTTGTTCTAAATTTCTTTTTTGTTCTTTTGTATGTACTGCTAAATATACAAAATGATTTTTACTCATTAATAGTTGTGCTGCTTGGTAGGCTATTCCTCCTCTTGCTCCAATTATTAATATTTTCATTTTTATCACCATTTATATTTTTTTCAAAATTCAATAAAATATAAATTAAAAATCAACATATTATGATTTATGTTGATTTCTTGTAATTATAAAGGAGACTCCTTTTTTTTCATTTTTAATTACGATATTATAACCAATTATATTTAGGGTTTTTTTTACAATGGATAACCCTAGTCCAAATTCTCCTTTAATTCCTTTTCGGAACGGAGTAAAGATTCCTTCAAGTAAATTATTATCGATATTTGAACCATCGTTATATAAAATAAGTTTATTTTGTTTGGCTGTTATTTTGATTGTTTTCTCTGCATACCTCATAAAATTGTTCAGTAGATTATCTAGGATTGTTTCCCAATGCTCGTTGGTTCCAAAATATTGGGACTTGTGATCCATTTCCAGTTTAAATTCCACATCCTTTCTTTTCCATTTGAATTTTTCTACCTCTTCAGAGAGTAATTTTTCCATATCTACCTGAATGATATCTGCTTTACTATTTTTGAGATATTCTAATTTATTTAAGTAAAGAAGTGAGTGTACTTTATTTTCTAATTTTTCAGTCTGTTCTTCAATTATAGCTAAGGCAGTAGATGAGTTTTCTACTTCATCTTGAACAGCTTCTATATATGATTTTATAACGGTAAGAGGTGTCTTAAAATCATGTGATATATTTTGATACATTTGATTGCGATATTCTTCTTGATCTTTCAAAGAAATTCGCATATCTTCTAGTGCCAAACCGAGAGATTTAATTTCGTCATCAATTTTGAAATTTATTTTATGGTTATAATCTTCTCTATCTATGTTATCTACTTTTTGTTTTAGACGATCTATTTTTAATACAATCATTGTGCTCCATAAAATTAGAACCATTCCAATTAAGAGGAACATAATTAATATTATTGGGATTACGGCATTTAGAATTGACTCTTTTGTTTTGCGAATATAGGAGTCTCCAGTTAATGCAATTCTTGTAATACCTGAATTTTGGACTTTATAGTAATAGTATGTTTTATGCTTATAGATAAATTTTCCATAATCATTTGTTAAATATTTTTTTAATATACTTGTATTTTTTATTTCTAGAACATCTGATAGATTATCACTATTTACAATTTTATCGTTTATAATATAAAGATAGGCAACTTCTGATGAAGTTAGTTCTTTATTAAAGTCTGATTGCATTAGTTTTAAAGGTTCGCTTAGGTAGCTATAAATATTTTTTTCAGCAACGGGTATTACTGTTTTAGGTAATATTATACCTATTGATATAAAGAATATAACAAAGACAATTACAATTATATAGAATAGTTGTTTACTTAGATTTAATTTTTTATAGCTCATGACATGCGATATCCAAATCCATATATAGCTTTGATTTTTAATTTAGGCATTTTCTTTCTTAGCCTTCTTACTAAATCATCTACTACTCTATCTGTTCCAAAATAATTGTCTCCCCATACAGAGTTAAGAATTTCTTCCCTTTGAAAACCTTTTCCTCTATTGTTTAAAAATAGGAGTAATAAATCAAATTCTAGAGTTGTAAGATTCAAGGGTTTATCCTCTTTATAGGCTATTCTTTTTTCTATATCAATTTTGTAAATATCATATTCTATCTTTTTATTTTCTTCATTTTTATATACTCGTTTTATAATATTATTTACTCTTAAAACAAGTTCTTTACTGGAATAGGGTTTCGTTATATAATCGTCGCTTCCTAGTTCTAATCCTAGTATTTTATCTAATTCTTGGTCTCTTGCTGATGTAAAAATGACTGGAATATTTTCATCTTTTTTTCTGATGGCGCCGATTATATCATAACCATTTATATCATCTCCTAACATTATATCCAGGATCCATAAATCTACTTTGTTTCCAATATAGTTTATCGCATCTTCGCCCTTTGTAAAGGTTATGACTTGGTATCCTGCTTTTTCTAAATAAACTTTTACTACATTTGATAAGTCTATTTCATCTTCTACTAAGCATATTGTAAACATATCTATCACCTACACTTTTAGTATAGCATATATTTTTTCTTATTTATATAAATTACCCTCTCCTTTTTGTCTTTATTTTCTTTATTTTATATGTAATTAATGAAGTTTTTTTGTGTCTTTTTTTATTTTCTTATTGGCATCATCTCCTTTTCATGTTTTAAGTATATAAATTAAATGTCGTTAAATTATCAAACAATTATGGGAAATTATGGGAATGTTTATTTTTCCTTATTTCTCTTTATCCAAGAAACGGGGTTTATACATGGAAAGGGTGCTAATATAGGATATGAAGTGACTGCATAGAAGCAAAGTGATTCTACTCTTTGTGATACAGATGTTAAACTTTATTTAGAAAGAAGTATTGACAATAGTAGTTTTGTATCGTCAATGAGGCTAGTTATTATGTATATCCAGGTCATAAAAATGATTTTTTTGTACTAAAAGGTAATGGAAGTACTTTAACCTTAATTTCAGCTAAGCAAATTACTGGTTTAAGATGGTCAACAACAGATCAAAATAATACCAATGCAGATGCTGCCAAAGCACAACTCGCAAATGCAACAAAGGACTGGAAAGTTACTGCTCGATTAATTACTGTAGCAGAAGTTCAATCTGTAGGGTGTATAGAGAAATATAACTCTTGTCCAGATTGGTTAGTACGTGGAGGAGCCTCAACTTGGTTTTTAGAAGCTTATCCTGGTATGATGGATGGAGCCTATTTTTATGCTTCTGATAAATTTTTAGGTTTTCATTATGTACAATGCCTCTGGAGGAATACGTGCTGCAGTTACTGTTAATAAGTAAAAAAAAACATCCTAATATGAATGATATTTTTAAATATTTATTCATAAACAGGTGTTTTTATTTAAATAAATTTTTATAGGCCTCTATCAAATGGGCAGTATTTGCACAACTTAAGAAACAAATAACAGCATTTTCTTCATTTTTTAATTTAGTTATTGTATTTACATTTATTATTTCAGCATTTGGTATTTTTTCAACAATTACTCTTGAACATACACCAGGATACTCTTCCTGACGTTCTCTATTTGAATCTATTTCTGTTAAATACGTTTTATCTGCTAATTTTAATACTTCTACAAATTCGTTTTTAAAATCTCTTGTTCTAGAGTATGTGTTGGGTACAAATACTATTACTAATCTTTTTTCTTTATATTTTTCTTTTACTGCTTCTATCGTTGTTTTTATCTCTGTTGGGTGGTGGGCATAATCATCTATAATTATATTGCTACCAATTTGTTCTTCTGCAAAACGTCTTGCTGCATTTTTAAATGATAAAAGCAATTCTTTTATTTTGGAAGAGGTGATATTATGTTTTAAGGCTATAATAATCGCCGCTGTTGCATTTAATATCATAGCTTTACTAAATAAGGGAATCGTAAATGTATTAATTAATTTATTTCCTTCATATAGATCAAATTTACTACCACTATTTCTTGTTTCTATATTTTTTATGATATAATCGTTATTTTCATTTAGACCATAATAAATTGTCTTTGTATTGGTCTTTAATTTTCTTATATTTTCATCATCCCCATAAGCAATGATTTCTTTTTTTGTATTGCTTGCGAATTTTGAAAAAGTATTTATAATGTCCTCTAAATCTGTATAACATTCCATATGTTCTTTTTCGATATTTGTTATTACTGCATATTTTTGAGTATAAGCTAAAAAGTGTTTATTGAATTCATCTGCTTCTAATACAAATACTTCGTTTTCCTTTCGAGCATATCCATCTCCTGCACCTATAAAGTAATTGCAACCTATCGTGCTTGATAAGAGGTGTTTAATTATTGAGGAAGTTGTGGTCTTTCCATGTGTTCCTGCTACTGAGATAGTACGAAACATTTTTGAGACATCTCCTAATACTTCATTATACTTTTTAATTGTTAATCCAAGTTCTTCAATTCTTTTTCGTTCTTTATGATCTTCTTTGAAGGCCATTGAATATGTTGCTATTGTATCTTTTTCTAATATATGATTACTTTCATTATATATTTTTATATTTCGTTCTTTTAGACCTTTCTCACTAAATTTTTCTTCTTTTTCATCATCATATCCTGATACTTCATTCCCTAAATCAAAAAGAATTTGAGCTAATGAAGACATACCTGTTCCTTTTATTCCTATACAATAATATTTCATAATAACCTTCTTTCTTTATTCTAGTTTATGATATATTTTTTATAATTATTAGTCATTAAATATTCTTCTTATTGTACGTATTGTTCTTTTTCCATATATAGCATTGTTACTTATTACTATTCCTGTTTTTTGTGATTGAGCATGAATTATTTTTTTTCCTTCTCCTAAAAATAATGCAACATGATCTCCATAACAAATAATATCTCCAGCTCTAGCATTTTCTAGGCCCTCCACTTTAGTACCTACATTTTCTAATGCAGAGGAAGAATGTGGTAGATCTACACCAAAATTTTTATATATAGCTTTAATAAATCCACTACAATCTGCTCCATTATTTAAGTCTTCTCCTCCCCATTTATATGGGTTTCCTATAAATCTTTTTGCATAAGTAATGACAGCTGCTCCTTTTGTACTATTATTTGATGAAGAGGAATAATTATTATTATTACTACTTGATCCACTACTATTTTCTGGGAATGGATTTGATCCTAATGTTGATTTTTTCTTGCTATGTTCTTTAGCTATTGTTGAACTCTTTGAACCTCCATTTTCACGAACTGAATCCATAATATTTTGAGTTTGTTTTGCCTCTTGCCAACAACTTGCTATATCAAAACTTTTTGTTTGCTCTCCTTCTATAATTCCTACATCTCCATATTCATTAATAATATTCATAGATAAATTGATTATCATAGGAATAAAGAAAATAATTATAGCAGACATAAAAGAATTATAGATTTTTTTCATACTTTTTTTATCATCATCTGGATTTATAGTTAATTTTACAAATTGAAAGGTAGCTACAATAATTAATATAATTGGTGCCACAATTTGTATTACATTTAATCCTTTTCTTATTAAAGATAACATACTTGCTAAGGGATAATCTTGGCAAATACTTCCTAATATTATAAACATGGTATACACCCCCAACTTTATTTTATAATAAATTTGAAATCATTTCTAGTATAATACTCTTCTTCCCCATATATTGAGTATACATCATAAGCTTTATATACAACTAAGCTTCCTTCTTCTATATAATAATTTACATTGTCTAAATAATTGGTTATATTACGCATTTCTAAGAAACATTTATAGTTACATTCATTTTTATCTAGATAACCTTTTTTCACTTCATCTTTATATTTCTCTTGCATTGCTTTTCCTATTGTATTGTTTACATGTGCATAGGTTGTTTTAAATTTTTTTATAATTTCTTCATCTGTTAATATTTTACAGTTGTTTGCTAGATCAAAGACATATGTTTTATAGGAATATATAAGTCTTTCTTCTTCATCTATATCTCTAAATGTTAAGACTATTGACAAGATATTTTTATTTTGATTGTATCTATATGTTACTGTTTTATTTGGGTCATCTGAATTTCTATATATTTTTGTGTCATTTTCAATTTCATTATTTACTTGTGTTATTACTTCTTTTTTTATATTAATAAATGGTACTTTTGCATTATTTTTTGTAGAAGTATACTTTGTATATACATACTCTTTTGTTTTATCAAGCTTATATTTTTCATATTTTGAATTATTTTTTAAGTCTACTATTTTTAATATTATAAATAAAATTACTATAATGATTAGCAAAGCTATTAAAATTTTACTTATTTGATGTTTTTTTTGTTCTTCTAATTCCATTTTATCATATCCTTTTACTGATAGATATTCCATCCCCTAATGAATAGAACTTTGTTTCATATTCTTTATTATTTTGTAAAAATTCTGTATATTCTTTAATTTTTCTAACTAGTCCTCTTATATTTTTACTTTCAATTTCTTCCATTTTTCTAAATACATATCCATGAAAGTATAAATTATCTGTTATAATATAGCCATCTTCTCTTAAGTTTTTTTCATATTTTAAGAATAGCTTTTTATTTTGTGCCTTCGCAGCATCTATAAATATTAAATCATATTTTTCAGATAAATCAAGAGTTAAGGCATCTCCTAAAATTGTATTTATTCTATCTTGTAGAGAAAAGCTATTGATGTTTTTTAAAGCTTCTTGATATCTTTCTTCATCTCTTTCAATTGAAGTTATTCTCATCTTTTTGCTAATTAAAGCCATCTTGATTGAAGAATATCCTATTGCTGTTCCTATTTCTAGTATTTTTTCTATATTATGTTCCTTTATGAACTGTTCTAAAAATTCTATTCCTTCTTTTTGTATGATTGGAATATTAAACTTTTTTGCATATTCTTCTATATTATGTAACTTTTCTTCTACCATATCCAATTCCCCGCATCTTTAATTTCTTGTGCCTTTTTTAAATGTTCTTCATTCGTTTTTGTATAATAAATGTTTCCTAATTTATCTGCTACAAAGTAATAATAAAAATTATTTTCAGGTTCTGTTGTTGCTTCTAGTGAAGAGGAGGAAATGCTACAAATTGGTCCTACTGGTAAGCTTAACATATTTTCTGCTCTTGTATTATAGGGGTTAAATGTTGCAAATTCTTTTTTTGTTAAGTCTCCACTACTCATTGATTTTTGGAAGGCATAATATGTTGTTACGTCACTTCCTAAATTCATTCCTTTTTTTAATCTATTTTCAAATACACCTATTATTTTTTTTCTATTTTCTGTATTTGTTCCTTCTAGCTCAGCCATACTGGCAAGGGCAATATATTCATGGATAGTGTGTTTTTTATTTGTTAGTTTTTCTTTATATGCTTCTAAAATTTCTTCTTCTCTATCTAATAGTTTTTCTATTATTTCCTTTGGGGTTACATTTTTATTTTTAAATTGATATGTATCTGGAAAAAGATAACCTTCCAATGGATAATATATTTCATCATTTAGAACTTCTTCTGTTAAAAACCAATATTTATTTATTAATGTTTTGATATATTCTTTGTTTTTTATTGTATTTATTACATCATCAAAAGTATTATTTGTCTCTTTTTCTATTAATTCTGCATAGTCTGTAATTCTTTTTCCTTCTTTGAATGTAATATTAATTGCTTCTTTACTGTAATTTAATCCTGTACATATTGTTGTTAGAATTTCATCCATAGTCATACTTTTCTTTAAATCATAGGTTGCAGCCTTTAGATAACTACAATTATTCATTTTTGTATATAATAAAAAGAAACTACTACTTCTTATTAGACCTTTTTTTCTTAGTAAATCTCCAATTTGTTTAGAAGTCATTCCACTTTCAATATCTACTTCGATTGTTGCTGTTGAATTCTTATCCATTGGCGTTGCCAGATAACAATATGTTATACTTGTTAATATTAGAAAAATACCTGTTACAGTTAATAATATAATTGTTCTTTTTACTTTCTTTTTTATCTTTCTTCTTGCCATATTTGCCCCTTTTATTCTTGTCTTTTTATTCTGTTTGTTCTTTATTATTATTTTGGACTTCTTCTTGAATTGTTTTTAGAATTGTTTCTATTGTTTTCCATTCATTATCTGTTTCTATTGCTTCTAAGTTCATTTTACCCTCTTCATTCCTGTATACTGAAGCATATACTTGAATATTTCCTTCTTTATCTGTGGTATTATCTGTATATACTATATAATCTTTATTTGTTTCTTCCATTTGAAATGTAAATAAAACATCATATTTTATTTCCTTTCCATTTTCATCTTTCATTGTAAAACTATTTTCTTCCATATTATTTATTTCCTTTCCTATTTAAATAACTTTGTAATATTATCGTTGCTGCCATACTATCAATTACCTTTTTTCTTTTTTTCCTTGATGTATTGTTACTTATTAGTATGTCTGTTGCTTCTTTTGTAGTTAATCTTTCATCTTCTAGATACACTGGTATATTTAGGGCTATTTCTAATTTTTCTTTAAATTTTTCTGATAATACTGCTTTTATGCCAATTGTATTATTCATATTTTTTGGATATCCTAGAACAATAGCATCCACTTCCTGCTCTTTTATTATTTTTTCAATTTCTAGTATTAATTTATCATATTCTTCATTATGTCTTATTATTGTTAGGCTTCGTGCAATCATTCCTAGTTTATCTGATATAGATATTCCAAGTGTTTTTGATCCTAAATCAAGTCCTAGATAACGCATTATTGTTTATTTTGAAATTCTTTTAATAGTATTTCTACTATTTTTGCTCTTTCTATACTTTGCATTTTTTTTCGGGCATCCTTGTAACTAGAAATATAGCCTAAATCTCCACTAATTAGGTATCCTACTATTTGATTTGTTGGATTATAGCCTCTTTCTTTTAGTGCTTCATATATTTCTTGAAGTTTTATTCGAATTTCTTCTACATTTATATCTTCTAAATGAAAAAGGCATGTTTCTTCTAAATTCATCCTATCACCTCGCCTATCGTTATGTCTATTCTATCATTAAATATGTATTTTCGCAAACGATTCTACTCTACTTTGTAATTTTTTTAGTTACACTACTTGAGACATAATTATTAAAAAAGCGACATAAATTATAGATAAAATATAACCATTAATTTTTTCAAATGTGGTTGTTTTATATTTTAGTCCTAAGGCCATAGTTATTAAAAGACCTCCAATTAATCCACCAATATGTGCATAATTATCTATTCCCTGAATAGCAAATCCTAATAATAAATTCGTTATAATTAAGGGGATAATTTGTGTTCTCATGATGTTTCCTAAATATACTCTATAATGATATCCAAAATATACTAGACTTCCCATTAGTGCAAATATTGCCCCACTTGCTCCTACACTTACATTATTTCCTAGAAATATAAGAGACATAAAAGAAGCTGTAAGGCATCCAAAAAGATAGACTATTAAATACTTAAATTTTCCTAAAAAACTTTCCAATTGAATTCCTATAATATATAGAGCATAGCCATTAAATAACAAATGGAAAATATTTGCATGTATAAATGGTGCAGTTATCACTCTATAATATTCTCCTAAATCTATATATTTATTGTATAGACAAAATTTTTCTATAAATAAGTCGCTTTCATTAAATAAATAGGGTATTAAAAATATTAATATATTTAGAGTTAGAAGAATATATGTTATTATTGGATATTTTTGTTTAAATATTTCTTCTACCTTTTTATTATCACTTACATTATGAATATTTATGTCTTTTGTTATTTTCATAAATAATTGAAATCCTTCTTCTGTTGATTCTAATTTTTTTGGAATATCCGGAAAGGCATTTGTTATTACTTTATTTCTTGCTAAATCTTCTTCTTTTTCGATTTTTAAGCATGTAATATCTTTTGTAGGTTGTCCTTCGACATCATAATTTGTATTTATAAATATACTTAGGGTATTAATTTTAAAAGTTATTGTTTTTATTTTAATTTTTTTAACAATTCTCTTTGTTTTAAAAATGTCAAATCCGAATTGTTCTTCATTTAAGATGTCTGATGAGACTATTCTAACAATTTTATAGTTTTCTTCTAAGTTTTCAAGCCATATTTCGTTTTCTACTCCTTGAAGTATTATGGGATTATAGTTTCTTTTTGTAATAAAATAATGAAGTAATTTTAATACTAATGTATTTTTTTCGTCTAATGCTGATTCATTTATTTCATATTTCAAATTATCCCCTCCTGTCACAATATATATTATATACTATAAGTTTGTTTTAGAAAAGGACTAAGTTTGTGAAAGTTTTAATGTTTTATACAATTTTTTATTTTAAAAATATAGTATTTTTTGAGTATCCTTTCATAAATTTTTAAATGTCGTTATAACCTTTATTTATAAGTGTTTATGTTATTTTTTCTTTTAGAAGATAATCATATATATTTTTGTTTTCAAAAGTGGTAAATTGGTAGTACAATATTGTTAAAATCTTATATATTCTCCCAAAAATAAACATTTTATACCAAAATTCAAAATTTTTATATTAATAAGAGCATTTTAAAATGTCTGATTGGAAAGATACATTTAGTATTCATTGTATTGTATAGTGATATATGATTTCTATGTGATAATTATTAAAAGAAAAAATTAGCATTGAATTTTGTATATTTAATATGATATAATTTGTTTATGCACATGTGGCGGAATTGGTAGACGCGGCAGACTCAAAATCTGCAGGAGAGTGATCTTCGTATGGGTTCAAGTCCCTTTATGTGCACCAGATTGATAAGAAACTCGAACTTTCGAGTATTAAGTAAAACGGCTTATTAAAAAGCTGTTTTTATGTTATTATGAATATGTCAAGGAAACTTGCATAAAATAAAAAAGTGGATACTTAACATCACAAAGTTGAGTACTCATCAAATTGGTTTGTGCTTAATCTTGTTAGATTGAGTGCATTTTCTTTTTATAATTCATTATCATTTAAATTAAGTAAAATAATTATAATAATAAAAGTAAAGATTAAAAAATCCTTCTTAGGCATTTTCATCGTCTCCCTTCGGAGGTAAGCACTCAACTGTTAAAGTATTTTATTTTCTCTTTGACAATCCTTTAAAATATATATTATAACAAGTAGATTTATATATTACTTTGGTACTATATATATGCGAAC
>JAAWCL010000204.1 GCA_022793235.1 Bacilli bacterium
CCCTCCATATAATGTCTCTATCATAACGATAAAGTAATTCGGTTAAAGCTCTCACGTTCTCCCCTTTCACAGAAAAATTTTTATCCTCAATTACTTCTGCACATTCTTCAGAACCTGTAAACATATACACAATTTTTTTCATAATGGATATAAGCCTTTTATATTCCTCCCGAAATTCATCTGTCGGCGCTGTCTCCACAGTCCGGATCAGGTCCCATTCTTTCTTTTTGATACTTGCTTTTAAATACATAAATACTACTTCTTCCATGTTATACATCTCTCTCATTGCCATTTCCTCCTGTGTCAATGTGTCGAAATAATTTTTATTTCTTTTCTATACTATTATCTTTATATCCAGTTTATACCATGATTCTACATTTTTTTCATCAAAAAATAGATTTTCTACTAGCACATTGACACATTTTTTCTTTTTACCATCATAACAGTAAGTCACCTGCCTGTCATATAGCACTCTTCATAATCTTAAAAAAGGCAGAGCAACTTCTCTCCTGAGAAATTCCTCCGCCTTTTCAAGCTGCCTGTTACAAATCACTCTGTCACTCTTTTGTCATAACTCTGCTTTCCTGCCTCTCTATCCACTTTGAAAGCCAAATCCCATCCTTCAATGCCTCAAGATACAGTTTTATTTCTGACTGTGCGATCTGGTCTATCAATAAATTCAGATACGTTTCTATCTCTAACCGCGTTTCAGAATTTTCCACATTCAAACCAGCTCTTATTTTATCCATCATTTCAACTTCAAAATCCCCCCTCTGTCTCTGCAAAAGCAAGGAAATCCGTTCCTCAATTATAAAATTCACATACTCTTCATCAGCCATCATATTGCTCACCTGTTTCATAATTCCATTCCTATGCCGCTTCACGATTCTTTGACTTTCCTAAATCCGCCATTGCATTCCGATAGATTTTATCATCCATCTGCCACATTTCTTTGATATGATACCGTTCTAAAACAGCCTCCAAAGCAACGCCTGTCCGTTCCAGTTCCTTCTCCAGCCGTTTCAGCTGTCCATCGCTCAAAATAGGATGCTTATCCTTTTCTATTTCCGCAGATTTTGATAATGAATATAGAAGAGTTCCTCCATTTCCCACTATCGCCAGGTGATTGATTTCTCTTTCCGTACTATATCCTATCTCCTTCACTTTAAATCTTTCATTGCAGAAAAACTTATCTCCTCGCTTTTCTATCTTTACTGCCGGTGACGGCCATGTAATGCAAACACTGAATCAAATAATGCGTTGGAACCTTTCTGTCCTTCCACTGCTCCGCCTGGAATGCAGTTGCCGTTTTACACTCCAGCCCTGCATTTTCCCCTACAATCAGTCGGTCAACATCAGCTAACATAAAGGGATGCTCACTGCTGCGATACAATTTGTTAGAACGCCGTACCTTTAATCCTGTTTCTTCTGTAAAACGTTTCGCCACATATTCTTCCAAATCTCTTCCCTGCCGCATGGATTCATTATCCTTATCCTTTATCTCATCAGATATTTTATCCAGATACACATTTGCCGGACTGGAATACGGGTTTAGTCCACAGACTGCTCCCGCATCTGAACCTCCCAATCCAGATTTTCGCAGCTTCAACCATGTTTTTCTATCCATACCTGTTGTTGATATTGTCGTATACATATCCTTCCTCCACATTGCCTCATGCTATTTTTACTTATAGTAGTCTTATCTGCAATTTTACTGTTACGCCGCCTTTACCAGTTGATACGCTCTGTCAATCATGGCATTTCCGTCAATCGTTTTTGCAAATAAATTTTCC
>JAAWCL010000154.1 GCA_022793235.1 Bacilli bacterium
GGATAATGTGGTGTTCCTTGCGGACTGTATCAGTAGCAGGGAAACTCTGGACAAATATGCGGTTTTCTTCATCTATGACGTGGGTGCATATCTGGAAACGTTGGATAAAGTAGAGCAGATGGAGGCGGCCATGTTCGTTCCTGCCCATGCGGATGCTTCTGCCGATGTGAAGGAACTTGTCCGTTACAACAGGGACAAAGTGTATGAGGTGTCGGAGCGGATTCTATCGATCTGTGGGGAGCCAATATGCTTTTCATTCTGCAAAGAAAATTACAAGGTGCATTTGTACGGAGTAGAAGTGTTTCCATAGGGATTTGCGGCGATATGTAACGATGGTTCGATGAAAGGTTTTAACATAATGTCTGCAATGGCTGTCGAAACCTTCCAAAATGTCCGCTCCTGAAACGTATTTATGATCTTGCAGATGCACATGAAATGGCGCATCACACCATTTCCGAATTCCGGATAGGCATCCTGTCAAATGAGGATGACCTTGCAAGGATCAACCGCATCATAAGTCCTCTGGTGCGAAACGGGCGGTCACTCCATCAGATCTATATCGACCACAGGGATGACCTGATGTGCAGCGAGAAGACCTTATATAATTATGTGGACGCCGGGCTCTTTGATGTCAGGAACATCGACCTGCCCCGCAAGGTGAAGTATCGTCCACGCTATAAAGCCGGAATTCAAGGTAGACCGTGGCTGCAGGCTTGGTCGCAGTTATGCTGATTTCCAGAAATTTCTGGAGAACAATCCAGAGCCAGCAGTCGTGCAGATGGACAGTGTGGTCGGTAGAATCGGTGGGAAATGCCTTCTGACGATACACTTTGTGGGTACTGGTCTGATGCTCGCCTTTCTGAGGGAAGCCAACACATCAGGGTCAGTCATCCGGATATTTGATGCGCTTGACACCGTTCTGGGCACACAGGATTTTAATAGGCTGTTCCCTGTGATCCTGACCGATAATGGGGGTGAGTTTTCCAATCTCAGGCAGATCGAATACTGGGAGAAAACGCCACGCCACAGGACAAACGTTTTTTACTGTGATGCAGGGTGCCCATACCAGAAAGGAATCTGTGAGGTCAACCACGAACTGATTCGGCGTATCCTTCCCAAAGGGACAAGTTTTGATGATCTAACACAGGAGGATATTTTTCTGATGATGGACCACATCCACTCGTACAAAAGAAAAAAGCTGAACAACCGTAGCCCTTACGATGTGTTCAGCTTTTATTACGGATAAGACTTGCTAAAGAAACTGGGATGTGCACCGGTAGCCGTCGGGGATATCATCCTAAAGCCGAAACTCCTGAAAAAGTAACAGAAAAATCTGCATAGGCCGCCAGAGAAAAGCAACCTGATCCCATCAGAAAAAGGGATAGATTCTCCGAATACAAAAATTTCGAGCGGGAACCGATCTCTGGTTTTTGTACGCATATTTCCTGCTAAACGCATTATAACATGTCAAGGTACAAATGAAAATCCGGGAATTTCGCTTACAAAAGTAGATTTTCACTTACAAAACGGGAGTTTTGGGTTACAAATGGGACTCTCGCCTTGCTATTTACCATATTACAATAAACAAGGTCAGTTTAAATCATTATTTTTATTAAAATATCATGAAAACATGATTTAATATTGACTTATCGTGATGTAAAATACTATAATATATAAAATTCAGTATGAAAATAAACAGAAACGAAAGATAAATAGTTATGAGTGTCTGTTATTTGAAATTATGGAAACTTCTTTTGGAAAAAGATATTAAGAGAACAGATTTAATTTCTATTGCAGGAATTAGTTCGAATATTGTTGCAAAAATGGGAAGAAATGAGTATGTGGCAATGGAGAGTTTGGAAAAAATATGTAAAGCGTTAAAGTGTGATATAAGTGATATTGTTGAATTTGTAACGGAGGAAGAATAAGAGTGAATACAGAGGCTGTTTTTGCAGAAATTAGGAAGAGATATTCTAATGAATACTACAATACAAATGAATCAATTATTGTTAATGGTGATTCTTTAGAACTTCTAAAAAATGTACCAGACCATAGTATCGCTTTGATTTTGACGGATCCGCCATATCATTCCACCAAAAAGCATAATATTATTGGGGATACTATTTTCTCAAAAGATTCTGAATATATAAATTGGATGAAAAACTATGCAAAAGAGTGGAAAAGGGTGCTAAAACATAATGGTAGTATTTTTTGCTTTTGTTCATCAACTATGTCTGCACGGTTACAGGTAATGTTATCTGAATATTTTAATATACTATCCGAGATTGTATGGACGAAACCAAATGCTCCAGGGTATGATGGTTGGAAACAGAAAATGAAAAAAGAGGCTCTTCGTCAGTGGTATCCTCATTCAGAACGCATTATTTTTCTTGAAAATGCTACAGAGGGGAACTTATTTAAGAGTTATTTTGGTGGACAACTTACCGCATGGCGAAAAAGTGTTAGAATGTCTACGATTAAATTGGCTGAATTGACAGGTGCATATGGCAAAGTTAATCATGGGGGTGCTGTAGCAAACTGGGAAGCGGGAAGAAATATTCCAAGTAAGGAGCAATATGAAAAACTTAAAGTGGTACTTTCAGAAGCTGGTGTTCGCGATATTCCCGATTATGAAGATATGATACGCCCATTTAATGTGAATAAAGAAGTTGAATTTACAGATATTTGGTCTTTTGAAAATGTGCGTCAATACAAAGGAAAGCATCCTGCTGAGAAGCCTGTAGCTTTATTGGAACATGCAATAAAAGCGACTACATTTGAAGGCGATATTATTCTAGATTGTTTTGCAGGGTCTGGTTCAACTGGTATTGCGGCGATGAATTTAGGTAGAAAATCAATATTATTTGAAATTGACCCAGAGTGGTGTAATTATGGAACAGATAGTTTGAGTAGCAATAGTTTTTTTTGTAGAATGGATAACAGAAAGACCTGAGTACTCTAATATGCCCCAGGTCTTTAAGATTATTTTAGATATCCAGATTCGTTATTTTTAGCAATGACGTTTTGCATCCAGTCAAGCGTTGGATATATGCCGGAATCTTTTACTACAACATTACAAAAATGGCATCCCCACCCAAGATTATATTGACGATGATTAAAAGCTCCATATTTAAGTTCTTCAATGTGGAACAGATTAACTTGTGTCACTGTAAGATCAGGGACTTCTCTCCCCTCAGGTTGAGCTAAACGATTAAGGAATTCTTCTCCAGATAGTTCTCTTAGACAGAGAGGACAAATGGTATGGTTCTGAGAGTTGATTATTCTTTTTGAACGTAATTGTTCAAAATCAAGCAATCCGTGTTTTTCAGCTTCTTCTAATACCAACATTTTTCGTAATTTAGCGTCTTCACGGGACATACCGCTGTTTATCATTGCTTCAACAGAATCTGCACATAACCAGAAGATAGCTTCTAACTGCAATCGACATTCCTTTATTGTTTCTTTTGAAGCATATTCATATAATCGTATTCCAGCGCCTTTAGGAGATTGAGTAGCATAACCAAGATTGATTTTTTGTGAACGGATAGTATCATTTGAAGTATTGGCAGGAACACGTGCAACATACTGTCCTCCTAATGGAGCGGTTCTGCTATTTGCATATGTCCATCCATAGTTATCTGGTGAATAAGTTTCCCAATCAACACGAGTTTCATAAAAAACAAGAGCATTTTCACCTAAAACTAGATTAAATTTAGCAAAATAAGTTGCTGGATCTTCAACA
>JAAWCL010000054.1 GCA_022793235.1 Bacilli bacterium
AATGGTTATAGAAATTAATCTTAATACGAATTTCCAAACGTGGTTTACTCACGCACCAGAAGCAGATACATTTGAACTCACAAAAAGGAGTTTGAATTTAAATATAAACTACTAGAATTGAAAATATTGGCAAACATGGAAGAAATTATTTGAACAAATTTAAAACAATATAAGCTAATAAATTTATATAAATCAGAGGTAGATAAACTCTATTATATGAAGGAATATTACAACAATAACAAAAATAAACAATTAAAATTTATCAATTTAGATAGATTATGTAAAAAATTTAATGAATATAAAAAAAGTATTTATAACATTGAGCCTTTTTTATTCATAAGGATATTAATTTAAATAACATAATAGTTAACATATTTTATTGATATCGATGGAGAGAAAGCCAGATTCAGGGCATTAGATTTTCGTGGAATTTGCTTGTGGACTTGGGATGGAGAAATAAGTTTTAAAGAACAGACAATGTATTGCGAAATATTTAAGTGGCTTTTTGAAAGAAATACACCTGATGGTTTCTATAAAGAACAGTATTTATTATCTCTTCTCAAAGTGGCAAAAGCTACTAGCAACAAGAATAGGAGAAGAATGAAATATATATTTAGTAAATTAGATAATATTTTTAATAGAACTAATTATTTTGAAAACTATAAATTTAATTGGGTTAACTAAGGAGATAACATGGAATTACATTTTTTAAAAACTACTTGGAGTGATATTATCATTTTAAAAAAAGGCAATACTGTTGCTATGATAGATACGGGATTTGAAGAACAATATAACTCTATCAAAAAATACTTAGATAAAATGAACATCAAAAAAATAAAATTTATTTTATTAACACATTTTCATAGAGATCACTATGGCTCAATATCTAGTATTGTTAAAGATTATGATGTTGATAAAGTTTATTTTAAAGATTATAGCGCTTTAGATAAAACTACTGCATGGGGAACGCCAGCTGATGATCAATATAGATTAAATGAGTATGATAAGTCTATATATATTAAAAAAATTATAGAAGAAAATAGTAAATTAATAGAAGTAGAAAATATAAATTCAATACAATTTGATAAATATAAATTAAAATTATATAATAATAAAAATTTTATTAAAAAAATATATAATGATGAAAATTATAAAGATTCATATCATAAGATATTATTTAGTGAAAATCAAAATAGTTTAGCAGTATTTTTTAGAGTAAACAATGTTAATATTTTCTTTGGAGGAGATATATTTGATAGAGAATCTATTCATCCGAGTGCCAATTATGTAAACTATCAAATTGCCTCTTCTATAAATGAAGAGATTAATATTTATAAAGTTCCACATCATGGTACAATTCATTGTAATAGTAAAAAGGCTTTGGATATTTATAGGCCTAAAATAGCAGTAATTACCAATAGTGAAGAATATTTAAAAAAAGAAAGCACAGTTTATCAAGATTTAATGCGAGCAAATAAAAATGTAAAAATACTGCTAACAGAAAAAAATAATATCGTAATAAAAATATCTGATGAAGGCCACATTAGTTATGAGAAAAGTTAAATAATAGGCCATTTGGAAATAAAATTTAATAAGATGAAAATGATAGTATAATTTTGTTTAAAAAGATGATTTTTAGTGAAAAAGTTGGAAAATTCTCTGTTAACTGCACCAAATTTAATGATAACTCTAAATAACATTGTCAAAGATGATAAAAGCCTTGCTTCTTAGACATAGAAACGAGGTTTTTATATGGATAAATTAAGTCATGAAGACAATAAACAATAGAATCAACCCATAAATAAATTATGATTTTAAAATGAAAACTAAACTATTGCAATAAAAAGTGATATACTAATAACAGGAGATGATAAAATGTATTGTAAGAATTGTGGAAAAAATATTGAAAATGATTCTAGTTTTTGTAAAAATTGCGGAAATGCTGTAGAAAAAATCAAAAAAAATTATGCAGGTCTTATAATAATAGGAATCATAATTATAATTTTAAATTTCATAGGAGCAATCGGTCTAGGAAGAAAAATAGCATATTATATAAATTCTACAGAAAATATACCAACATATAATGATAGTTACTTTAATGACAATTTCTATCATCAAGATGATTGGGATGACTATTTAGATGATAATCATTCATATGACAACTACAACAAAGAAGATATAGACAATTTCGATAGTATAGATATTGAAGAATTTTTAGAACTAAAAAAAGAAAACATTCCATCAATAATTATTTTAGGAGAAAGTAAAAATATTACCTGTTATCAACAATTATTATACTTCTATCGCATAGGAAAAATATATAACATCAAAATAAACTACCTAGACCTAACAGATTTTGATACAGAAGACTACGAAAAATTAAAGGCATCAGACGAAATGTTTTCATCTCCTTGGAATATACCTTTAACACTAATAGTACAAAATGACAAAATAATAGACAAAAAAGAAGGATTACAAACAAATAATGATTTATTAGAATTTTTCAAAAAAAATGGAATAATAACAGAAAAATAAGTGTTATAAAAATATAAAAGTCAATATTGACTTTAACCTCATTTTTGATATACTTTTAATAGAATTTATTATTGGTTATAATCAAAGAATATAA
>JAAWCL010000055.1 GCA_022793235.1 Bacilli bacterium
TATTGAGGCATAATATATGGTGGACCTGACAGGACTTGGACCTGTGACCCCACGCTTATCAAGCGTGTGCTCTAACCAACTGAGCTACAAGTCCACAATTTCACTTTTACAGGTGACAGATTTATATTAACAAATACTATTCAATAAATCAAGCCTTTTTTACTATTTTATTCTTATTTTTAACAATTTTTACTAAATAATACCTATTTTTATAATTCTTTTAATTTTTTATAGATTTTTTTTCTCTTTTTTGTTATAATCTAAATTGTTGGAGATGTCTCCTTAGCTCAGTTGGTAGAGCAACTGACTCTTAATCAGTGGGTCTGCGGTTCGAGCCCGCAAGGGGACACCATAATGAATTATACATACTTGAAAGAGTATGTTTTATTTTTTTATTTAAAGGTAACAAATTTCCAACCCAATTCTTTATAAACATCATATGCTCTAGGTAAGTGTAATATTCTTGCAATAAGCAAGTTATATATTTCATCAAACATAATAATACTACATAGTGTAATACTTAATGTTAAAAATATATTTTTATTTATTTTTTTTGCTAAATAAAAACATATTGGTATTACTATGTACATAAGTAACAAAGCAAATACTCCAAAGACTAATACACTTCTTAAACATACAAATCCATGAATATTACCGAAATTAAGAATTTCTACATTGTAATTCCAGCATCTCATCCCATTACCTATAATATACATACCTAATCCTGAAAAATACTCTAAAATTCCTGTAGATATGACACTAATTGAAAAAACTTTTGCTGGATTTTTCCTATATTTATAAGTTAAAACATAAATCATAATTGATCCTGTTGCATAAATATTAATCCAAGGTAAAAAATTTCCACCTCTCCAATAAAACTCCTTCATTCCCCCATTAAAAAAATAAAAAATAAATTCATAAAACCAACCAAACATTCCTGTAATGACAATTAAAAGACAAAAAATTCCTATCATAGTGGTTCTGTTGAATGTGTGTTTTTTATTTAAATATTTTTGATACTGCTCTTTCATATTACTCCTTACTATAAATTATGTAATTTGTTTTACTATGCATTTTTCACATAATGGATATTCTAAAATAAATGTCTTAATGGAAAAATATATTTTATCAAAAGATTTACCATAAAAATATAGGATTGTATATTCTTTTTCTTCAAAGAGACCCTATATTTTCCTCTCTTCTTTTCCCATCAATTCTTCAAATTTAGAAATTACATAATTAATATCACAATTCTCATATACTCCATTTGACAATTCTGTATTATTTAAGGCTATTGATAATCCCTCTAATACACCAACTGTATATTTTGCTTTTTCTATATTATATCAGGATTTAATTCATATAGAAATTAAAAACTAAGAATTATCTTAGTTTTCCTTTACTTCCCTTTATGCTATTAAATGAACAATTTGAAAGTATGTTACTATCAAAAGAATGAGTTTTACTTGTACGTTTTTTATAATCTTTTATTCCTATTGTAATCATTGTATCAAGTAATTCTGTATAACTCACTCCTTTTGGTTCCCATAAGTAAAAGGCTAGACTTCCTGGAATGGAATTTATTTCATTAATATAAACTTTTTTTGTTTTTTCATCAATTAGAAAGTCGATTCTACATACTCCAGATGAGCCTAATACTTTAAAGGCAGTACTTGCTATTTGTTCTATTTCTACTCTTTCTTTTTCTGTTATTTCAGCAGGAATTTTTCGACTAGCGGAAAGCATACCTTTAGATCCTGTTGTTTTACAAGGATTTTTATGACTATCTTTTGCTTTTATTTTTCCATTTCCAATATATTTTTCTTCATATGTTAAAAACTTTTCTGCTGAGATCACTTCTTCAATTTCGCTTAATTTTTGGTTTTCATAATTTCCTAATACACTTATATTTACCTCTTTTAAATTTGAAACCATCTCTTCTACAATAATCTTATTGTCATAATTTATTGCATCATCAATTGCCTCTATTAATTCTTCTTCTTTACTTGCTGTTTTTATTCCAACACTACTACCAGTTGTTGCTGGTTTTACGATTACTGGATATTTTAATTTGTTTACTTTTTTTATAATTCCTTCTTGATCTTCTCTGTATTCAGCATCATAAAACCATATGTGTTTTACTACTGGTAAATCAGCTCCTTTAAAAATTTCTTTCATGTATACTTTATCTTGTCCTACAACAGATGCATATACATTGCTTCCTACATAAGGTATCCCAACTGTTTGTAGATATCCTTGTAACCCTCCATCTTCTACATTTGTTCCATGTACTATTGGAAATATAATATCTATATCCGTTACTACTTTATTAAATAATCCCGTTTTTAATTTTAACTGAAATACTCCTTTACTTCCCATCAGTATGATATTTTTAGTATACTTCTTTAATAATGATAAATCTTTATAAGAGTCTATATCCTTTAGTATCTCTCCAGTATACCATTCACCATCTTTGGCAATATATATAGGAATTACTTCATATTTATCTAAATTAATTTTATTCATGGCTTGAACGGCAGATATTACACTTACTTCATGTTCAACGCTTTCACCGCCAAAAATAACTCCTACTTTTATCTTCATAAAAAATCCTCCTACTCATTATATGTATCTGGTAAATCATTTTCAAACAATGCATAGACTTCGCTATCTCTGTTTTCATTTTTAATACCATTTATAAAATTATATGCTTTTGTCACGTCATTGTAGATTACTACATTATCAAAATTGTATTTTTTGTTCTTTAAACCTTTTTTTATAGGCTCGGTTTTCTTTTCCCCAATAAGAACCACATAATCTGCTACTTCTGCAATTTGTTCTCCAAATTTTTCATTTAGTTCCTCTTCTTTTTCAGCAAGTTCAATCATACCAGGAGTTACAACTATTTTTATACCAGGCATCATCCCCAGTACTTCTATGGCATTTTTAGCACCGATTGGATTTGAATTATAAGCATCATCTATCATATAAAAGTTTCCTATTGTTTTTAATTCTAATCGATGTTCTACTGGTTTTACTTTACGAACAGATTTTTGTAAATCCTTGATTTCAATCCCAAATTCACGTCCTAAGGCAATAGAGGCTAAAATGTTATATACATTGTGATCACCTAATAATTTGCATTCAAAAGGATACCTTGTCTTATCACCTTTAAACAGGACATCAAACTTTGTACCTATGTTTGAGCATTCTATATTGGTTGCATATACATCCACATCCTTATTTTCTATACCAATCCATATTATTTTACAATTGTTTTTTAATTTATAGGATACTTGCTTTTCATCATCTCTATTTAACACACCTATTCCATCACTTGGTAAGGACTCTATTAGTTCAAATTTTCCTTCAATTATATTTTTTTCACTCCCAAATGATTCTAAATGTGCTGTACCAATTTTGGTTAAAATACCATATTTTGGATGTATCATGTCACAAAGGTCTTGTATATCTCCTTTTACATAGGCTCCCATTTCAGCTATAAAGATATCTGTAAACTTATCTAAATTATTATTTATTGTGATTAAAAGTCCATTATGCGTATTGAAATTTTTTGGTGTAGGTAAAGCATTATATTTAACATTTAAAATATCAGCAAGTATATTTTTACTACTCGTTTTTCCATAACTACCAGTTATACCAACTATTTTTAAGTCCGTCATACTACGAAGCTTTTTCTGAGCCATATTTTCAAAATGTCTTGCAACACATTTTTCTACAGGTGTATTTATAATTTTTGCTAAATATATAATGAAGTTATTTAGATATAGTATTATGGTATAGGCGAAAATAATAATAAAACTTGTTTTTGTATTTTTTATATTTAAAATTAGAAATACTATTGGTAGTATATGAAGTATAATTAAAGTAATAATTAATCTTTCTACTCTTTTTGTTACTACGAGTGGCTTCTTTTTTTGTTCTTTTTTTAATTTGTTATACCAAATAGAGACTGATATTAAGTATATTATGATAATTAGTATTTGTGCAAGCCTTGTATACTTTTCTGTATCAAAAAATACAAAATATCCCATTAATGTCATAAAGATGGCAAAAAGTTCAATATTTATAAAGGAAAGGGCATTCTTTCCTATCCATTTTATATAACGATTATTTTCATTATATAAATTTTGTTGCAACATATGAAGCGATTTTTTACTTTTAAAGAATAAAAGTAATATCATACTTAGAATAATTAAATAGAACATAGACTACCTCCTACAAAAAACTATTTAATATTTTTATCACTTGTCCTAAATTTTCAAGATAGGCATAATGTGTTCCTGGGAGAATAATTAACCCAGCATCAGGTATTGTATGCTCTAATATTTTAGCATCTTCTATTCGTGCTTCTGCATCATTTTCTCCCCAAATAATTAGGGTTGATGCTTTTATTTTTTTTGCATCTTCTGTTAAATCTTTATTTACTGTATTCACAAGTACTTGTCTCATAATAGGGCTTGCAGCTTTATAGTCTCTTGATCCAATATACTTTTTCATCTTCTCTCCTATGTTATTCATAAGAGGAAGTTTTTTTACTGACTTTAAAACTTTTACTTTTAAATTCTTGTTGTTTGTTTCTGGTCTTATTGGGCTACCAAATAGCACTACTTTGGAGACTTTATTGCTACTTGCGTAAAGAATAGCTAGTCTTCCACCAAATGAGTGTCCTATAACAATTGGATTTTGTATTTCTATTTTTGTTACTAGATTTTCTAGCATTTCTCTATAATCATCCAGCATCCAAGCTTCTTTTGGTTCCATGCTTTCTCCAAAGCCAGGTAAATCTGGAATTGTAATTCTATATTCTGATATAAAATGATCTCCTAGTATTTTCATCATTTCTATATTTTGTCCCCATCCATGAAGTAGTATAATATCTTTTCCTTTAGGATTTCCATATTGAATATAATGAATTTCTATCTCTTTTATTTTTATTTGCATTCCATTTTTTCACCTTCCCAAATCCGTTTTTATTATACATCAAATAAAGTTTATTTCATAGTATTTTATGAAAATACAAAATATATTCTACTTATTTTAGATTATCAATTATTTTATCTATTCTTTCTCCATGCTCTTCACTATCATCATAAATAAACTTTAATTCTGGTGTATGTCTTATTTCTATTCTTTTTGCTAATTGTCCACGAATAAAAGGTGCTGCATTGTTTAGAGCCTTTGTTATCTCTTTCTTATGTTCTTTATTAAATACTGTAAAATATACTTTTGCATAGCTTAAATCACTTGTTACATTTACACCAGTAATGACTACATCTATTAATTCTTCATCTTTTACTTCTTCTCTTAGTATGATACTAATTTCTTCCATATATGTATGATTTAGTCTTGCAATTCTTAAATTTTTAGTCATATTTTATTCCTCCATTTAAAATATAACATATCCATCTTTTAATTACAATTTTCCTTATCAATTTCATTTAAAAGTTTACAAAAAAAAGAAGTTATAAAATAACCTCTATATTAATAATAATTTGCTTCCATTTACGATACCTGAATCTTTTACAATATTGTTTATATTAATTACATAACCAGAAATTGCGTCATATAAAAGTGCATTTTGATTGACTAAGTAGTTTCCGTCTGACAAATTTCTTATGACCTTTTGTACTAAAAATGTTGCTATCTTTACTTTCATATTAATGGGAAGAAATAAATCGTAACTTTCATCTATTGTTGCTACATAAATTGATACTAATATTTTATCCATAAATTCACCTACTTTACATATCGAACAATTACTCGTTCTCCTGCTTCTATTACACAAGCCTCATCATTTGGATCTGATTCATCATTTGCTCCATATTCTCTTCTAGCAGGGAATAGATGTTGATAGAAAAATTCCGAGCCTAGCCATATTCCATACTCTATATCTAAATTTTCATACCATTTTTGTTTTTTGATGAAGGTTGAGTTGTTATCTGTATCTACTATAATCACTTTATATACTGAAGTCTTGTTTGCTATTTCCATTAAATCTACTAAAGTTTTCCTATTCGGATCTGTATTTTCTAATAAATGTTTTTGTAGTACTGTGTATCCAAAGATTATGATTGGCACTCTATTTACTTCTTCATTATTTCCTATATATTTTTGCATATTTTTATGAAGAGATGGAAGGAGCTTATTAAAGTTTGCACTATATACTTTCGTATTTTTATATTCATCAAATTCAAAATCTTGATAGGTATTTAGGACTATAGGATGGCAATTTGGAATCCTATCAAAAATACGTAATAGGCTTTGCATAAAAGTTGCAAAGTCTTCTTGTCTATTTGCCGCTATCATAGTAAATGTTCTTGCAAAGTTATAAATATAGGCTTGAGCTGTTTCCTTTTCTAGTCCAATAATTACATTATCTAGTGATTTTTCATATGGTAAATATTTTGCTATTTTTACAATATTTGGGAGTTCTGGTACTGGAGGGGCTTGACCAATTTTAGTTGCTAACTCTTTGAAAATATAATCTAGATTTTGATATAAGTCCTTTTCTTCAAAAATTAAGCAAGTTTGAAATTCATATACATCGCCTATTTTTATCAAACCTCTTCCAGGACAGTTGGATGGAATTACATTTGTTTTATCTACTATCATATAATAATCTGTGGGGTCTAATAGTTGTAGTGCTATCCGTTGTGGGAAATTGTTTGCAATTCTAAATTCTAGAGCATTAGGGGTAGTCGCTGTAAAGATGATTGTAATACCATTTTTACTACAATCTCTTGTTAGGGGGATAAAAACATCATCAAATAGGCTATCAAATTGTTCTTTGAATATATCTAATCCATTTATTAATAAGAGTATGTTGGGTAATTTTTTCCCAGATAGTCTACAAAAGCTTTCATAACTACCTCCATAATTCGAAAATAATTTTTTTCTGTTTTTATTTTCTTTTTGTAAAATTTTTAAAAGTCTTATTATTTTTTCTGCATCATTTGATAGTAGAACATCTCCTACTTGTGGTGCTTTCATATAATTTTTTAAGGTTTCTGCTCCTAAATCAATTATATAGAAGTTTACTTCGTTTGTGTCATGTGTTGTAATTACTGAATAAATTAAGGTTGAAAGGAGGGTTGTTTTTCCACTACTTGTCATACCTATGATGGCTGTATTTCCCTCTTTTGTTATGGGCAGACGAACTACACCTTGTAATTGAGCTCTTGGATTATCATATTCTCCTATTACTGGATTTATTATACAGGAATAATCTACTGGCTTATATTTCGAACGAATATTCTCTAGGTAAATAATTGAAGGAATATTTGGCAACCATAAATTATTTTCTTTATATCCATTGTTCTTTGCTGAATCTATGATATATAATAAAACATTTTTTAACTCTTCTCCTAGATTTTCTATTTTATTTGGCCCTACATCTGTGTTTTCTTCTACACTTCTAATTATTTGTCCTATTTCATTCACAAAATCTATTGCATTGTCAACTTTACTTCTTGCTTTTTCAAAAGGAATATATTGCATTCCTGAATAGGCGGATTGTC
Source organism: Bacilli bacterium (assembly GCA_022793235.1). GTDB lineage: Bacteria > Bacillota_I > Bacilli_A > RF39 > UBA660 > UBA2730. The sequence goes on from JAAWCL010000055.1 coordinate 7,542, forward strand.
CTAAAATATAATATTCATCATAACCCACTTGTAAATAAAATCTTCCTGCTTCTTTAATATATGCTGCATCCGTTTTGTGTAACATTTCATTACTATCTTCCGTTGTTTGTACTTTACAGCAGACCTTGAATTTTGAGTTTGACCAAATTTGATCATCTACTACCCCACTTGGTTTTTGAGTGGCTAATATTAGGTGTACGCCTAGGCTTCGTCCAATACGTGCCATAGAGATTAGCTGTTCCATAAAGTCTGGTTGCTGTGCCTTTAATTCAGCAAACTCATCACATATTATAAATAAATGAGATATGGGTTCCTCTAGTTTTCCATCACGATGCAGTTTTTGATATTTATAAATATCTATTGTTCCTATATTTAATTTTTCTTTTGCCTTATTAAATATTTTTTGTCTTCGTTTTGCTTCACTTTCAATACTTACTAGAGTTCTTTTCATTTCTGCTTTATCAAGGTTTGTTATCGTTCCTACTAGATGAGGAAGTCTTATACCTGTACTTCTATTTTCAAAGGCTCCTGCTAGTCCTCCTCCTTTATAATCGATTAAAACAAATTGAACTTCGTCTGGACTATAATTTACTGCTAAAGATAAAATATAGGTAATAATAAATTCTGATTTCCCAGAACCTGTCATTCCTGCAATAAGTCCATGTGGTCCATGGTATTTTTCATGTAAATCTAAGGTAATTAAGTTTCCTGTTGCGTCTATTCCAATTGGAGCTGCTAGGCTATTCACTATATTTGCGTTTTTCCATTTATTTAATACATTTAGTTGTTCTACTTTTCCTACATCATACATTTCTAGAAAACCATATCTATCTGGTAAATTGCTAAGTATGGTTGTATTTGTTTTTACTGGAATATTGGCAAGTAATGAAAAACAGTGAGCTAAATCTACTTCTTCTTCATTTAAAAATTCGGGTTTAAAACTTATAATATCTGTTTCTCTCATAACACTTGCAAAACAGGCTCCCTCATTTTTGGAATAGTTTACAAAGTATTTGCATTCTATTGGAACATTTGCTACTTTCGAATCAAATACTGCTACACTAAATCCTAAATTTCCATTATATTCTAATATATCTTGTAATATTTTTAAATTTCTATATTCATCAATACTATCTATTAATATTAAGTAATATGGCAGTATATTTTTTCCTGTAATTTCTCCATTTAGATTTTTTCTTCTTCCAAATTCTCCTTCTAAGTAGTTGGATATAGCTTGTGCTTCACTGTGTTCTGTGGCAAAAAAACGTATAGAATAATCATTACTCCATAAGTGTGGTAGTCTTTGTATATAACTATAATAGTCTTCACTATTTTTACTTGTTAAAATAATTAGCTTTAAATCTACATAGCTATGTAGAGTAACGAGTTGTAAAATTACTCCCATAATATATTGACTAGTTAGGCTATCTTCTGATATAAAGGCTACTTTATTACGTGCTAGGAGAGAAACTGTAGCTGGTACATCATGAATAAATCTATTTTCTGCAATGATTTTGCGTATTTGAATAAGCATTTTATCTTCTTCTTCAATAAAATCATCTTCTTGATAGTCTATGTTGCAGTCTAGTGGAACTGTTCCCACACCAAGTCGAACACTTAAAAAATCATAGTTTTCTATATTTCTTGAGAATAGCATATTGTTTCTTGATATGATAATTTCTTGGCATTTATTTAAAGATACATTATTATTCTGCAAAATTGATCCCTGTTCTTCTATGGCATCTTTTAATAATTTTTCTTTTTTTGTTAAATATTTTTTAAATTTATTTATTCTTCTTTTATTTCGTATTTTTGTACTAAACTTTGATACAATTGAGGAAAGAAGGGGCCATATAATGCTACAAAACAACATACTAGCACACATTAAAAGTGACATTAAAGCACTACGTCTAGCATTTGGATCTTCACTAAATAAATCATTAAATGAAAATAGAGCCATAATGATAGATGAGCTGCTCATAATTAATGATGGTATCATTTGTAAAAGTACTGAACCTGAATATTCTTGAATATTTGGTGGAGGTGATATCTTAAGATTTAATGTTTTAAATTGACTTTGAAATACTGGTGTTTTCCAGTAATAATCTTTTTCTTCATAAAAGTTGGTATAGACTTCTCCCATATTGTTCACATTTCCAGTAATAAAATTATTGGTAATCTGTGCTAATTTAGAAGAATAAATAAATACTGCATTGTTTATATTATTTATTAGTATATTTTCTCCATAGATAGTAAAACGAAGTCCTAAAATGAAAACAACATCTAATTTTTGTAAAACTTTTTCTTCCACTCGTCTTCCATTGACATAAATAGGTATATTGGGACTTAAATTTTTAATTGTATAGACTCCATTTTTGCAAGTCAGTAAGGCTTGTTTTTTATCTATTTTTGGACATTGATATATGATATCTAGATTATTTCCACAACCAATTGTTAATGAGTCATTTGTTGGTAGCTTTTTGTAGATAAAATTACTTTCATAGCTTTTATCTATATATAATGTAATGTATTCATCTTTACCTACTAGTATTTGATAAAATTGATATACTTGTAATTCTACTTTATCTATAATTTTACCACTGTCCAAAATAGAGATATCATTGTTACTTTTCATTACCCATCTACCATTTTCTTCTTCCACATTTAGTAGACTTCTCTTTTCATTTCTTTCATCATAATCTGTGATGATATAGTTTCCTGCTATAACTTTAGGTAATAAAAATGTATACATTCGATATCTTTGTAATATATATATCTTCATCCCTACACCTCTTTTTATCTTTATAACATATAGTATAGCATATATCAAATAATAAAAATATACCTTTTCTTTATTTCTTTATTAAATTTATATAAATAAAAAAAGAGAATTAAAAAATAAAATGTACCCAATGTCAAGGACTGAATAAAAAAGAGA
>JAAWCL010000162.1 GCA_022793235.1 Bacilli bacterium
CAGTGAAACTGACCTCAAGACCATAGTTCATCAACAAAAAACAGTATAACAACAGCAAATAATGGACAAGGCGATACTAATTACAGTAGGCAAGCAACAGTTACAGCAACATATACAGATACATGGAATTCAGAAAATAACTATGTGCAAATGAGATTATTAGATAAAAATAGAAGTGTAATATCAGATTGGGGAAATGCAACGAGAAATGGAACAACATATACAAGAGTTTTTGATGTAGTAGCAGAAATAAGAAGACCAGAAGATGTAATAGTACAAGTAAGAGATGCATCAGGAAATGAAGCAGACGAAGGAAGAATAAAAGTACAATATATAGATGCAAAAGCACCAGAATTAATAAGTTCAAAAGTAACAGGTGATGAATGGAGCAAAAATAAGGTAGTAACATATACAGCACAAGACAAAGGAATAGGCCAAGTAATGATGTCATTTAATAATTTAAATGAATATATAGGAGGTAGTAAAAGTGGAGATAATTATTCAGTAACATATAATTTTGTAGGAGATGTATATGGAGAAATCACAGTACCACTACATATAAAAGATGGATTAGGAAATGTAAAAACACAAAGAGTAACAATAAAAAAGTTAGATGGAACAGCACCAACAATAGAAAACGAACCAACAAAACAGTTGATAGAAAATAACAAAAAAACACGTATAACAGTAACAGCACATGATAGATGTGAAGCTCTAAATGGAGAAATTGGTTCAGGAGTAACAGGATATGCAATAACAAGAGAAAATACAGCACCAAGTCTAAGTAAATTTGTACCAAATGGGGAATTCACAGTAGACCAAAATGGAACATACTATTTATGGGCAAGAGATTTAGTAGGAAATATATCAGCTCCCAAAGTAGTAAAGGTAACACAAATAGAAATAGATATAGCAGGAACAATAACATGGAATGACCAAAATAACAGATATGCATCAAGAAAAGCAACAACCCTAAACCTAAAAAGAAAAATAGGAAATGGAGCAGAAGAACAAGTAGCAAGCATAAACCTAACAGCAGGGCAAGCAAGCTACAAATTTCAAGCAAGACAGGTAAACGATGCAGGTCAAACATATACATACAGAGTAGAACAAGCAAAAGTAGATGGATATGAAACACTGTATAATGGATATAACATAACAAACAACTTAATATTACCAAATTACAATGGAGAAGTAACATATGCACCAATAAACACATATGAAAATATGTACCTAAAGAATGGACAAGTAAAAGTAAGAGGAAAAGTGCAAGCTAGCACTTCAAACAGAGATAAAGTAGGACTATGTGGAGGCCAAGTAACATTTAACATAGACAGTGGAATAACATTAGATACAAATACATTAGTAGTAAAATTCCATGAAGCAAGCACAGGAAGCACAACAGTACTAACAAACTATACAAAAAATGGAAATACAATAACAGTACCATATGGAAAAGATGCAAATGGAGTAAGCCAAAAAGGAGACTACATAACAATAGAAGTTCAAGGAATGG
>JAAWCL010000205.1 GCA_022793235.1 Bacilli bacterium
AACAAATGATGTAGATACAATAGCTCAATCAATGAATCAGTCTTTATCAACATTAGTAAGCAGTGCTACGTTATTTATAGGAACTATAATTATGATGTTTTATACTAATTGGATTATGGCAATTACAGCAATATTTGCCAGTATGATTGGTTTTGTATTTATGTTTTTAATTTTAGGAAAATCTCAAAAATACTTTGTTGCAAGACAAGTAGAACTTGGAAATTTAAATGGACATATAGAAGAAATATATTCTGGATTAAATGTTGTAAAAGCATATAATGGTAAAAAAGATGCTGATGAGAAATTTGATGAATTAAATAAAAAAGTATATGAATGTAATAGAAAAAGTCAGTTTTTATCTGGACTTATGCAACCATTAATGATATTTATAGGTAACTTTGGATATGTTGCGGTTTGTATAGTTGGAGCATTGCTCGTAATGAATAATAAAATTTCATTTGGTGTTATAGTAGCATTTATTACTTATGTAAGACTATTTACATCACCTTTGTCACAAATAGCTCAAGCTATGACGTCACTTCAATCTACTGCTGCAGCAAGTGAGAGAGTTTTTGAATTTTTAGATGAAAATGAACTAGAAGATGAAAGTAAAAAAACCAAAGTATTAGATAGAGAAAAAGTTAAAGGTGAAATTGAATTTGAGCATGTAAAGTTTGGATATGATGACGACAAATTAATTATAAAGGATTTTAATGCTAAAGCTAAACCAGGACAAAAGATTGCTATTGTAGGGCCAACAGGTGCTGGAAAAACTACTATGGTAAATTTGCTTATGAAATTTTATGAAATTAATTCTGGAGATATAAAAATTGATGGAATATCTACTAAAGAATTAACAAGAGAAAATATACATAGCTTATTTACAATGGTGCTTCAAGATACATGGTTATTTAATGGTAGTATTAAAGATAATATAGTTTATAATAGAGATCATATTTCAGATGAAAGAGTAGAGGAAGTTTGCAAAACAGTAGGATTAAATCACTTTATAAAAACTCTACCTAATGGATATAATTCACAAATTTCAGATAATGATAGTGTATCAAGTGGTCAAAGACAATTATTAACTATTGCAAGAGGTATGATTGAAGATTCACCATTTTTGATTTTAGATGAGGCAACAAGTAATGTTGATACTAGAACAGAAGAGTTAGTACAAAAAGCTATGGATAAGCTAACAGAAGGAAGAACATCATTTATAATTGCACATAGATTATCTACAATAAAAAATGCAGATTTAATATTAGTTATGAATGAAGGAAATATTATAGAGCAAGGAAATCATGAAGAATTATTAGAAAAAGATGGTTTTTATGCAGAACTTTATAATTCTCAATTTCAAAATTAAGTTTATTAAAATTTAAATTATATAAGTCAGAAAGGTAGCTTGCATAGTACTTTTTTGGCTTATTATTTTTTAAACTATCATATACTTTTTTTAGAAGTAATGGTATAATAATCATATAAAATTTAAAACAAGTGAAAGGAGCGGTTAGATGAGTGTAAAAGTAAATGAAGATAAAGAGATTGTTAAAACAATAAAAGAAGGCTTGAAAAAAAATGGTGGATATTGCCCATGTA
>JAAWCL010000206.1 GCA_022793235.1 Bacilli bacterium
GATTAATGCTTTTTTATCTTCAGGATCTATTTTATATTCTGAATTAGATAATGCTAAATCTATATATTTTCTATATATTTTAGTTACAATTGCTACATATTCTGGGCTTTTCATACGACCTTCAATTTTAAAAGATGTAGTACCAGCTTCAATAAGAGCTGGAATATATTCTAAGCCACATAAGTCCCTGGGACTCAATAAATAGCCATTATCTATTACTTTTTCTTCGTTATTAATTAAAGTATATGGAAGTCTGCAAACTTGAGCACATTTACCACGATTACCGAGAGCGTGCATTAATAGCACTAGACATTAAACACTGTCCAGAGTAACAAATACATAAAGCTCCATGAATAAAAGCTTCAAGTTCAATATCACAATTAGAATGAATAAAGCGAATTTCGTCAACACAAAGTTCACGGGAAAGAACTACTCTAGCAAATCCCATTTCCTTTGCAAATTTTGCACCTTCTAAATTATGAATAGTCATCTGAGTACTTGCATGAATAGGCAAATCTGGAAAGGCTTTTATTAAAGCTTGTGCTAAACCAATATCTTGTACAATAATAGCACTAACACCATACTCGTATGCTTTAACGGCAAGTTGTATAGCTTCATCCCATTCATCATTCTTTATTAATGTGTTTAAAGCTAAATGTATTTTTACATTTCTTAAAGTAGCATATTCTATAGCATTTTTTAATTCATCTAAATTAAAGTTTTTAGCATTTGCTCTGGCACTAAAAGAAGAAGCACCTAAATATACCGCGTTAGCTCCATTTTGTACTGCGGCTTTTAAACACTCAAAATCACCAACAGGCGATAACAGTTCTATTTCGTTCATAAAAATTCCATTCCTTTCTAGTTTGGCTGTATAGGAAAGTATGACTTGTTACTATTTACCGCATATAGAAGTAAATTGAAACTATGACTTTCATATTATAAAAAAATTATAACTATATTGTAACACAAAAACAAAAAAAATCATACTATATCATATAAAACAAAAAC
>JAAWCL010000056.1 GCA_022793235.1 Bacilli bacterium
AAACTGATACGATGATTTTATTTTTATTCTCATGTTCTTTTTTATCCATTTCATATTCACTCCTATATTTAAAAATAATTTAATAGTTGAATAATACATATTAAAAATAGAATAATATGTGACTATCATTCACACTATCGTAACAATAATAGCATATATATGTGTGATTGTAAAGCACACTTATGCTATTTTTATAAGAAAATAATATATGATAATAAATAGGTGATATATATGGAAATAACAACAGAAGACTACAAACAAAATGAAATTTTAAGATTTATGAGAGAAGCCACAAACCTATCTCAACAGGAATTTGCAAATAGTATCCATAAGTCAAAAGATTGGGTAAGAAAAAATGAATATGGAATTACAAACTATTATTTTAAAGACCTAATTGAAATAGCCCAAAAGCATGATTTTAAGATTATTATTAAAAAAGAAGAAAAAACTCCTTCTAATAAATCGAAAAAAGTAGAAAAGAATAATTAAACTTTCTACTTTTTCATTTCCAATATAACCATTAAAAGTCACAATTACCTGGAGTTCTAGGATAAGGAATAACATCACGAATATTATCTATACCAGTAATATAAATTAAAAGTCTCTCAAAACCTAAACCAAATCCAGAATGAACACAGCTGCCAAACTTACGCAAATTAATATACCAATAAAGTTCTTGTTTATCCATACCCAAATCGTCCATTCGCTTAACTAATTTTTCATAGCAATCTTCTCTTTGGCTTCCACCCATAATTTCTCCAGCACCAGGTACTTCCAAATCAACAGCAGCAACGGTTTGACCATCTTCGTTTTCTTTCATATAAAAAGCTTTTATATCCTTAGGCCAATCTGTAATAAAGACTGGTCCATCAAAATATTCCGTAATATATTTCTCATGCTCTTTAGCAATATCCTCACCCTGTTTAGGTTCAAATTCCCATTTTACATCTGCCTTTTGTAATATTTCTATAGCTTCACGATGTGTTATTCTAGTAAATCTAGAGTGAACTAACTTTTCTAATTTTTGTATTAACCCACTTTCAATAAATTTATCAAAAAATTCCATTTCATCCTTACAGTGTTCTAAAACATAAGAAACGACATATTTTAACATATCTTCCATAATTTCCATATCACCAGCCAAATCACAAAAAGCAATTTCAGGCTCAATCATCCAAAATTCATTTGCATGAACCCTGGTATTTGAATTTTCTGCTCTAAAAGTAGGTCCAAAAGTATATGTCTTTTTATAAGCAAGGGCAAAAGTTTCTGCTTCTAATTGTCCAGATACAGTAAGAGAACTAGGACAATCAAACATATCCTTACTATAATCAACTTCTCCATCTTTCATAGGAACATGAGCTAAGTCAAAACTTGTAACATGAAACATTTCTCCCGCACCTTCACAATCACTTGCTGTAAGAAGTGGTGCCTGAAAATAAACATAACCTCTTTCTTGAAAATACTTATGTATAGAATAAGCAGCCACACTCCTTACTCGAAAAGCAGCCTGAAAAAGATTAGCTCTTGGTCTAAGATAAGCCTGTTCTCTTAAAAACTCCCTTGAATGCTTTTTGGGTTGTAATGGATAATCCTCTGGACAATCCCCAAGTAACAGAATTTTCTGTGTTTGTATTTCAAAAGCTTGACCCTCTTTAGGAGATTGTATGACTAGACCATGTACCTCTATTGCACTTCCCACATGATACTTTGTAATAGAATCAAAATCATCTAATTGGTCATCATAAACAACTTGTACATGTTGAAAACAAGTTCCATCAGAAAAATCTATAAAACCAAGCTCTTTCTGCTTTCTATGATTTCTAATCCATCCCTGCAAAGTAATCTCTTTTCCCATATATTTATCTATATTATTATATAATTCTTTCACATCTATTATCATATTCATATCCTCCATTTCTCATATATATAATATCATATATTTTTAATCATAAATATCCTTCTATTTAAAAGAATAAAAAACTAGTAACGTACACATACATACTCTAAAGTACATATGGGACGAAACTAGTCTTCCGCGGTGCCACCCAATTTATTATAAATCTTATTCTCACTTATAATCACTCTTAGTTCTAACAAACTATGTATTCTATAACGGTATACCTACCGGCTTAAACTACTAAGAATTCTTTTGGCTCAAGCAACTCCAGAGTGTTCTTTCAAAAAATATTAATTATAGGCTCACACCATATCCTACTCGCTCAAATTAAATCTTAATTTACTTTTCTCTTTCAAAGTCGATAAATAAATATTAACTCTATATCAAACATCTGTCAATTCCTTTTTAACATTTTATGCAATTATTTTAAATTTATACACAAGAAAATCATAAAAAAAATTTAAACCTCAATAAAGTTTAAATCCTATTTTTACATATAAGAATCAATAATAAACTCCAAATTATTAGATTTATTTTTCAATAACTCCTGTTTAATAAGTTCCATATTATTAATAATTGACTCTAGTAACTCTCTCATTCTTGGTAATAATTTTTCCTTTTTTCCTAAATTATCCACAATTAATTCAAGATTATTCAATTTAGAATATTTACCATAATAAGAATTCTTAATATAAGCCTTATATAATTTTTGAAAAGCAACAATATCTATACTATCAAATCTTTTATCCTCTAATATTTTCATACTTGTATAAATATAATTACTATTAATAGATCTATCAAGTATAGTCTCATTTTCATTATTTTTTATATTTGGCATAAAATCCTTCTTTTTTCTTAAACAATCTATAATCTTTCCAATATAAATATAGTTAATTGTAACTAAATAATGTGCAAAAGTATTCCCTTCTATATTTTGATTATTTACATTCCAATTTCTGTTTTTCATATGCTTCAATACTAAATCGTATTGTCCAGCTCTCAAAAGTCTTGTTATAATATCATTTTGGGAATCATCTTTTGTATTAATATCAACCCTTTTCTTAGAAAGAATTATATCCACCACATCATAATATCCATCTTTAATAAGTTCAAAAATCAGAGATGGATCATTACTACAAGCTTGAACAGCTTGATCCTCATTATAAAATATCATAAAACACCTCTTTTATTTTTCTGACGGGACATTTATGTATTATACTGAAATTAAATCCATTTGTCAAATTTAAAACTTGACATAAATTGACAAAAACTGTTCATATTTTAAAATTTATGTTATAATAAGCATTAAAAAAAGGAGTAAATGTATGCAAAAAAAAGATATAAAACTAATAAAATTAGAAAGAACAATCTATGAACTTTGCAATAAGTTAAGAAATTTAGAAATAAAAGGGAAAAAATATACATCAAACTGGCATCAAAACATGGAATTATTAACAGAAGCTATTGAAATAGAAACAAAATATAGAAAACAAATAGATTTAACAAATATTTTAACAACAGATGCTACAATTATTCGAAACCCTTTTAATCATAATATCAGAGAATACATAGAAAGTACTATCGAAATAGATGAAATACAAAAAAGAATAGAAGAACTATTATTATATAGTGGTTATGAATATATAATTTCTAAATTAAAATCAAATTTTATAAACAAAGAAGAAGAACTAAGAGAAATAGAATTTGAAAGAATAAAACAAGAAATAACAAACAGTCTTAAAGAATACTATCAAAATCTAGACATTCTTGTAATAGATGCTGAAGAAGCAGAAAAAGATCTCTCTTCCCTTACAGAAAAAATAAACGAAGCAATACTAACAGGAGCAAATGTAGAAACAGAAAGTAATGAAATAGAAAAAAATAAAGGAATGGTTATAGAAGTCTTTAATAAAAAAGAACACTTAGCTTATGCCACAAAAAGAGCTAAAAAATTAGAAGAAAGAATAATTAATTACTATTTGCAAGGAGACATAAAAGGATTAATAGCACAGGAAATAGATGCTTTAGCAAATGAATTCTCTTATAATGAATATATAAGAGAAAGACTAATCTATAAAAA
>JAAWCL010000207.1 GCA_022793235.1 Bacilli bacterium
AAGAAAACTAACCCAAAAAGGATTGGTCAGTTGCCTAGATTACTATACGAAGCAACATACTTTGAATTTGAAACGAACCGCCATGTGCCGAACGGCATGCATGGTGGTGTGAGAGGGCAATTAAATTTGCCCTACTCGATTTTAAGTCTGAGGTAATATTTGAACCTTATCTATAATACACCTAAGCCTTCAAGACAAATTCCGATGAAAATCAAAAGAAAAATCAAACAATCGATGAAGCAAAGCACAGGCAGTCTATCCTTCTTTTTTTTGAATAACTGTCAGGGTAATCATTCCTATTTCGCTTTATTCATGATAAAATGATAGTCGAGGTGATTTTATGGCTTTTTTACCTACAAGCCGTGCAGAAATGCTTGAACAAGGCTTTGAACAGGTTGATTTTATATATGTTTCCGGTGATGCTTACGTCGACCATCCGTCCTTCGGAACAGCGATCATCACAAGAACGCTGCAGGCCTTTGGCTACAGCTGTGCGATACTGGCTCAGCCGGATTGGCATAAGGATGAGGAATTTACTCAATTCGGTGAACCGCGTTTAGGCTTCTTGGTAAGCAGTGGTAATATTGATTCTATGGTGAACCATTATTCTGTAAATAAACGTCGCCGTGATAAAGATTCTTACAGTGATGACGGAATCATGGGAAAACGTCCGGATCGTGCCGTGATTGTATATACTCAAATATTAAAACGCCTGTTTCCGCATAAACCGGTGTTGATCGGCGGTATAGAGGCAAGTCTGCGTCGATTGGCACATTATGATTATTGGGACGATAAGGTAAGAAGGTCGATTTTAATCGATTCGCAAGCCGATCTATTAATGTACGGCATGGGCGAAAATACGATTATTGAGGTTGCGGATGCGCTGAACAGCGGTCTTGCCGCAAAGGATATATGTTTTATCAGAGGAACGTGCTGGAAAACAAAAGATATTCAATATGTCAGTGATGCGCTTCTTTTACCGTCATTTGAGGAAATTGCGAACGATGTCTATGCGTATGCCAAAAGCTTCAAGATCCAACATGAAAATATCGATGCGATTGCGGCACAGGTA
>JAAWCL010000057.1 GCA_022793235.1 Bacilli bacterium
GGTATACGTATGACTATTACTTCAGAAGAAGTATCACATATACCAGGAATTAAAGCAGCAGGTACATATAATTTAACAGGGGAGCAAGCATTAGCATATGCTAGAATTAGATATGCAACAGGAGGAGATTATAAAAGGACGGAAAGAATGAGAGATGTATTAACAGCAGTTGCAAATAAAGTAAAAACTTTTAATATTAGTCAATTGAATGTTTTTATTGATCAAGTATTGCCAAGAGTATATACAAATATATCTTCAAGTGAAATGTTTAGCTTGATGCCAAATGTACCAAGCTTTAAAATCACAGAAAGTATTGGATGGCCATATGAAACAAGAGGAATAACATTAGACAGATGGTATGGAATTCCAATTACCTTAGAAAGTAATGTGATAAATTTACATCAGAGAGTTTTCAATGAAGAGAATTATATACCTTCAGATACAGTAAAGCAAATAAGTAATAATATTGTTACTAAGACAGGATATGCTAAATAAAGGAGAAAAATGAAAATAAATTTTTTAAGGATTATATTACTAATATTGTTATTAGGAACATTTTATATAATATTTGGATTTTCTAGCCAAAATGGAGAGAAATCAGGAGAATTGAGCAGTAATATAACAAAATTTATATTGAAAAAAATGAATTATGATGATATAGAAAATTATGAGAAAATTTTAAAAAGAACAGAGATTATTGTTCGAAAGATAGCACATTTTTCTATTTATACATTGGTGGGATTATTACTAATGTCATTTGTAAGTACATATAAATTAAAACAAAATATAAGAATTATAATTAGTTTGTGTATCGGTATTTTATATGCTACTTCGGATGAGATTCATCAGTTGTTCATTCCAGGAAGGTCAGGACAGATAACAGATGTTATAATAGATACGATGGGAGTGTTATTGGGAATAATAGTATTATTAACATTGTTAGAAATATATAAAAAGACAACAAATAAAATATATATAAAAGAATAAGAATATTAAAAACAAAGTACTATAATTACTTTTATGGAAGGTAGTTATAGTACTTTGTTTTATGTAAATACTTTAACAGCAAAAAAACGAAAAAAAATTAAATATGTATTGCATAAAACGACATAAAAGAGTATAATTAATTTGTGTGTAATAATAAGAAATAAAGTTTATATTTTGAAATTGGATGGAGTAGCAAAATTTATAAAGCACACAGAAAAGGGGAAGTCAAAATGTACGTAAAGATAAAAAGAGTATTAGATATTATAGTAGCTACTATGATATTAATTGTTCTTGCAATTCCAATGGCAATTATTGCAGTTTGTATAAAACTAGAAGATGGTGGACCAGTTATATATAAATCTAGAAGAATGGGAAAAGGATTTAAAGAATTTGATACATATAAATTTAGATCAATGAAAACAAAAAGAGAAGAATTACATAGTAATTTGTCACATGATGAAATGGTTACAAAAGTTGGAAAAATCATAAGAAAGACAAGCTTAGATGAATTGCCACAATTATTTAATATAATAAAAGGTGAAATGAGCTTTATAGGACCAAGACCATGGATACCAGAATACTATGTATGGTTTACAGAAGAACAAAAAAGAAGAGTTGAAGTTTTACCTGGAATTTCTGGATTGGCACAAGTGAGAGGAAGAAATGGAATTAATATATTTAAAAAAATAGATTATGATTTACAATATGTAGACAATATTAGTTTTAAACAAGATGTTAAATTAATATTAGAAACAATCAAGACAGTGTTTTCTAAGGCGAATGCAGAGATAACAGAAAATGGAATAAAAGAAGAAATTAATGATTTGAAAAGAAGCAATCAAATGAGTAAAGTAGGATAGAATTAATATAAAATGGATAGAGAAGGAAAAAATATGAACATACTTTTTCATGCACATGAGTTTAATATAAAAGAAGGAGGACCCTGCACAAAAAGGATAGATTCGTTAGCTAGATATTTATCTGAAAAAGGGCATAAAGTAACTATAATTACAAGTTCTCACAATAAAAAGACAGAAGGAAAAATAGCAAGAAATTATAAAGTGATTTATTCATATAGTACGAAAAAAATAAAAAAGAGTACGATTCACAGATTATTAAATAATGTTTTGTTTGGAATAACATCTTTTTTTAAGATTTTAGTAGTATCAAGCAAATTTGATATAGTTGTTACAACTTCACCACCACCGTTGATTAGCATATTTGGATTTTGGATTGCTAAAATAAAACATGCAAAATTGGTATATGATGTTAGAGATATATGGCCAGATGTAGCAATTGAAATGGAAAGCTTTAAAAAAGGAAGTATTTATGATAAAGTTTTTAGCTTTATAGCAAAATTCATGTATAAGCATAGTGATATTATTACAACAGTGACACCTGGAAAAGTTGCGAAAATAAGGAAATATGTAAAAGGAAAAGAAAAAGAAAAAGTAAAATACATTCCGAATGGATTTGATGACAATTTAATTAAATTTCCAATTGACATGGAATTGGTTAAGAAATATGATTTTGAAAATATTTTTTCAATTGTTTATATTGGAAATATAGGATTAGCACAGAATTTGGAAGCATTGATACAGCTAGCGAAGGAATACCAAGAAAATGAAAAGATACACTTTTTTATATTTGGTGAAGGAGCTAATAGAAAGTCTATTGAAAATAAAATAAAAGAATTAAATTTGAACAATATAAGTGTAGAAGGAAGAGTTGATTATTCAAATGTTCTTACTATATTAACATATGCTAAAATAAGTTTTATTTCTTTAAAAAATACAAATATGGTAGACAGCATACCAACTAAAATATTTGATGCAATAGGAGTCGGTTGCCCAGTTATTCTTATGGCAAGAGGAGATTCATGTGAGATATTAAGAAATTCGGAATTAGGAGAATCAGCAGAAAATATAGAACAATTAAAAGTGAAATTTAAATATATGTTAGAACATTATAAGAAATATGAAGAAAAAAGAGAAAAAGCAATAACATATGTGAAAGAAGAATTTTCAAGAAAAAAAATAGCACAAATTTTTGAAGAAGAAACTTTGCAAAAATAGTAAGTAAAAAAGGAGAAAAAATGAAAGTTTTTATTTTAACAACAATAACAGCTCCTTACAGAGTGAATTTATTTAATGAGTTAGGGAAAAAATGCAAATTAAGAGTTTGTTTTGAACAAAAAAGAGATTTAGTAAAAAGAAATGATGAATGGTATGATAATAAATCAAATTGTTTTGAATTTATTACTTTAAAAAAATGGGATAAAGGTTTAAAGAAGATTAAATGGGACGTTTTTAAACATTTGAAAGAATTTAAGCCTGATATTGTTATAGCCTATGAATATAGTACAATTACAGCGTTACTATTAATGAGTTATTGTAAAAAGAAGAAAATACCATATCTAATTAATTGCGATGGAGCAATTCCTTCTAACAATATTATTAAAACTTGGATAAAAAAGCATTATGTAAAAAATGCAGATGGATATTTTGCTAATGGCATAAGTGCTAAAAATTATTTCCTAAAATATAAGGGAGAAGAAGAGAAAATAATTCCATATAAGTTTTCTAATTATTATCAAAAAGATATTTTATCAGTACCTCTAACAAAGGAAGAAAAAGAAAAGAAAAAGAAAAAAATGAATTTGCCATATAAAAAGATATTTTTAACAATTGGAAGATTTGAATATTTAAAAGGGTTCGACTTATTATTTGAAGCGACCAGAAGCGTTAGTAAAAACAAAGATGTTGTTTTCATAATTATTGGTGGGGGACCATTAGAAAAAGAATTTAAAGATAAAATTAGAAAAGAAAAAATAAATAATATTATAATTTTACCATATATGGACACGGAAGAATTGAAAGAATATTATGATATTAGCGATGGATTTATATTTCCTACGCGTCGAGATGTTTGGGGATTAGTAGTAGGAGAAGCAATGTCGCGAGGACTTCCTGTAATATCAACAAATAGCAGTATGGCAGGAATTGAACTAATAGAAAATGATAAAAATGGTTATGTGATTGAGAATGAAAATATAAAGCAGTTAGAAAAAGCAATTCAAAATATGATTCAAATGACACCAGAAGAATTATATCAATTTGGAAATGAATCGATTCAAAGAATACAAGGATATGATATAGAGAATATGGCTGATACACATTATCAGGCTTTGATGAAAATTTATGAAAAAAACAGGAGAAACAATGGATAAAAAAGATATTATATTGTTATGCATTATTTATGCGATAATTTTGTTATTTACAAGTATCTATTTAATTAGAATAATAAAAACAAAAAGATATACACCATCTCATAATGGTATTTTAATATCAGTGATGGTATATTATCTTATTATGCCTATTTTAGTTTTATGTAATATAGAGACTTTAAATGGCATTGAAGTACGAGCTGGTATATATGGAAGTGATACTTTTCAAAGATTTATAATAAATGGAAAATGGAAAAATTATATATATTCCATAGTGATGATAGTACTAATGATTTCTTTCTTTATTTTTTTCTATCAAGTTAGTTATAAAAAAAATAAAGAAAGAAATTATAAGTTTAATTTTAAAGGTACTTATAACATAGTAAAGATACTTACATATATTACGTTTTTTGTAGGTTTGTTTTCATTAGTACTATTTTTTGCTTCTTTTGGAGGGATTGCAAAAGCTTTATCCTATGCAGAAACAATGCGCAATATGTCAAATAGTTTAGTGGAAATGATAGGAAGTGCAGCATTATTAAAAATTATTGCAAGATTAATTACCGTAACACCATTTCTTTCATTGTATTTAATTAATGAAAAAAGAGAAAAAAATTTTGTCTATAAAATGATATTTATTATTTCTCTTATTGCATCGATCTTATTTTATTTATATAATGCTGGACGTACACCAATTATTATGTTTATGTTGTGCTTTGTCTATGTGATATTGAGTACAAAAGTAAAAAAAACATGGACTATTATTATTTTACTAGGAATTGTCTCATTACCAATCTTAGATATTTTAGATAGTCTATTTGTATATTTTAATACAGGGCTCTTAGATATAAAACAAAACGAATATGTAAACTATATATATCAATTTTCTGTACCGTATAAAAATACGCTAATTTTAGGCGAATTAAATGAGACATTCGGATTACGATGGGGACAAGATTTTATAACAGCTTTTTTAGATTTATTACCAGGAGTCAATTTTGATCCGCCTTATGTAAATTTATCTTTTTTTGTTAGAGGAAGCGAATGGAAAAATTTAGGAGGAATTCCAGCAGATTATATTACCTTTTCACATATGGAATTTTCATATATAGGAGTTATCGGTTTTTCGGGTATAATAGGGTATTTAACACAAATTATTGATTATAAACTTTCTTTATTTGAAAATAAAAAAATGAAATCATTATTAGGAGGAATTTTAACAGTTTTTTTCTTTTCGACAATAACATCATCTGACGTAGCTTCTATTATAAGAGGACAATTTATATTGCTAATTGTAATTTTTATAATTATGAAATCAAGTAAGAAAGAGAAAAGTTAAATTAGAAAAAATGAAATTGAGAAAGAAGGATAAAAATGAAATTATTATTTGTTAGTTCATCACCATTAGAATATAGTGCCTCTTCAAATATGAGAAATATAGCATTATTAAGTGGTTTTATAAAAAATGGATATGATATATATACACTAACACCAAAACCACAAGAAGATTCAAAGTTATATGACGAAACAATTTGTGATATTGAGATAAAGAAAAAATATTACATAGAAATGGGAAGCCTTAGAGAAAAAGTAACTATGAAGAAAGGAAAAAAAAATAGGTTAAAAACCATAATTTATCGAGTGACATCAAAATTTAAAATGTACGATTTTCGAAGTTCTTTGGCTAATAAGAAGATCATTATAAAAGAAAAATTTGATTTCATTATTTCTTCTTCTGATCCAAAATCATCACATCTAATAGCAGAAAGTTTAATTGAAAACAATCCTAATATAACAAAAAAATGGATTCAATATTGGGGAGATCCTTTTGCAAATGATATTAATAAGAAGAATTATTTACCGTCTTTTATGATTCAAAAGGAAGAGAAACGATTAATTTCAATATGTGATACAGTAATATATGTTTCGCCATTTACATTAGAAAAGCAAAAACAACTTTATCCTGAATATCAAAATAAGATGAAATTTTATCCAATACCATATAGAAAAGAAATTATTTATCCAAAGACAGAAAATAAGAAATGTCAAGTGGGGTATTATGGAGATTATAGAAAAAAAGATAGGAATATCTTACCATTATATGAAGCAATAACAGAAGATAAAGAAAAATTTGATTTAAAAATATGTGGTGCAACTGACTTAGAATTAAAAGAACAAGAAAATATAGAAATAGAGCCAAGGCAAAATCTAAATCAAATAAGAGAATATGAGGCTAAAACGGATATATTAGTATGCATTTGTAATAATTCTGGAACACAAATACCAGGTAAAGTATATCACTATGCAGCTACAAATAAACCCATATTGATTATATTAGATGGAGAGAATAAAGAAAAAATGAGAAAATATTTTGAACATTTTAATCGTTATGTAATATGTGGAAACAACAAAGAAGAAATTAAAAAAGCGATACAGAAAATAGTGAGAAATAATGAAAAATGTGAACCACTAAAAGTGTTAAAAGCAGAAGAAATTGCTAATGAAATATTAAAGTAGGAAAGTGAATGGGAAAAGATGAGAAAAATATTTAAACAAATTTATATAGAAATCTCAAAATTAATATTACCTTTGTTTTTTGACAAAAAATATTTAAAGGGAAAATATTTTACTAAGAAAAATACTTTAGGATACAGATGGGCATGGAGAGCTGTTATCACTCAAAAAATACTAGGATATAATAGAAATATTCCATGGCCTGTATCTTTCCGTACAGAAATTAGTAATAAAAATAATATTGAGTTTGAAATAGATGATTTAAATAATTTTCAACATTTTGGATGCTATTATCAAAATTTTAATGGGAAAATAAAAATTGGAAAAGGGACTTATA
Source organism: Bacilli bacterium (assembly GCA_022793235.1). Lineage (GTDB taxonomy): Bacteria > Bacillota_I > Bacilli_A > RF39 > UBA660 > UBA2730. The sequence continues at coordinate 7,065 of JAAWCL010000057.1, forward strand.
TAGCTCCTAATGTTGGAATTATTACAGCAAATCATGATTTAAAAGATTTAAGTAAACATCAAGAAGGAAGGGATGTTATCTTAGGGGAAAAATGTTGGATAGGAATGAATAGTATGATTTTGCCAGGAGTTAATTTAGGGGATAGAACAGTAGTAGGAGCAGGAAGTGTAGTAACAAAAAGTTTTGAAGATGGAAATTGTGTTATTGCAGGAAATCCAGCTAGATTATTAAGAAAAATAGAAGAATAGGAAGAGAAGAAAATTGAAAAAAAAAAGAAGAATAAATTTTAGCACAATAAAAAAATCGCCAATTACAAAGCTTACATTTGGTTCTTTGATTGCGCAGGCAATAGCTATTTTAATATCGCCAATTACTACAAGGATATATACACCAGAGCAATTAGGGGTATATACATTATTATTAACAGTGGTGACACTATTTGGTCCAGTTTTATCTGCAAAAATTGAAATGGCTATTGTGACAGAGAAAGAAGAAGAAAAGATTTATCCAATTATTGTATTATCTGCTATTATGTGTATTATATTATCAATTATTACAATAATTTTATATACAATCTATATTATTATAACAAATCAATTCAATAAAGAATATATATTATATCTAATAATTATATTTGTTTATTTAGTAATAACAGGATTTTCAAATATTCTGATTAGTTATAATAATAGAAATAAAGATTATGAAATAATATCAACTGTATATGTTATTAGAACAATTATACAAAATTTAGGATTAGTTGTATTTGGAATTATGAAATTTTCTATCATAGGAATGTTAATTTCACAAGTGGTGGGAAGCTTGTTTGGATTACGAAAACAATCTGAAAAATTAATACCTAATTGGAATAAATTAAAAAGCGTAAAAAAAGAAGATTTAAAAAAAGTATTGAAGAATAATTATAAACTAATACTATATACAACGCCAGCTACTCTATGTAATTCAGGGTCATATTCATTAATCAATTTCTTTATAACAGCTTTATATGGGGCAACTATATTTGGATATTATTCAATTTCATTTAGAATATTAGGAATTCCATTATCACTAGTTAGTACAAATGTTTCAAAAGTATTTTTTGAAAGAGCAAGTAACGAAATTAATCAAACAGGAAAATTCAATAATACTTTTAAGAAAATATCTTTATTATTGTTAATGATTGCTATTCCAATGATTGTTTTATTAGTATTATTAGCACCATTTATATGTAAAATTGTTTTTGGAGAAGAGTGGATAATTGCAGGACAATATATACAGATTTTAGTATTTATGTTTGGTATTAGATTAGTAGTATCTGCTATATCTCCAGCACTTGTAATAGCAAAAAAACAAGATGTGGAAATGAAAATGCAAATTACTTTTTTAGTTGCGTCGATTATGTCATATTTAATAAGTAAGCATTTTCATCTAAATATCTATCTATTTTTAGGTATGATTTCAGTATTATATTCGATTATATATTTAGTTATATATATATATATATATATATTATCAAAAGGGAAGGAAGTATAAAAAAATGAAAATTAATGTTATAGGATTAGGTTACATAGGCTTACCAACAGCCTTAATGTTTGCAACACATGGTGTTGAAGTAGTTGGAACAGATTATAATGAAGAATTAGTAAAAATTTTAAATGAAGGAAAAACAACATTTGATGAGAAAGGATTAGACGAGTTATTTAATGAGGCTTTAAAGTCTAATATTAAATTTACAACTGAATATCAACATGAAGATATATACATTGTATCAGTTCCAACTCCATATGAAAAAGAAAATAAAAAAATTGATCCTAAATATGTTGTATCAGCAGTTGAAACTGTATTAGAAAATTGTAATAAAGGAGCAATACTAATTATAGAATCTACTATATCACCAGGTACAATCGATAAATTTGTAAGACCAGTTATAACAAAAAAAGGATTTAAAATTGGTAAAGATATTCATTTGGTACATGCTCCAGAAAGAATTATACCAGGAAATATGGTTTATGAATTGGAAAACAATTCTAGAACAATAGGAGCTGATGAGAAAGAAATAGGAGAAAAAGTAAAAAAATTATATTCTTCATTCTGCAAAGGAGAAATAGTAGTAACAGACATAAAAACAGCTGAAATGACAAAAGTAGTAGAAAATACTTTTAGAGATATTAATATTGCTTTTGCTAATGAATTATCTAGAATATGTAGAGATTCAGGAATGGATGTATATGAAGTAATAAAAATTGCTAATAGACATCCTAGAGTAAATATTTTACAACCAGGCCCAGGCGTTGGAGGACATTGTATTTCAGTAGACCCATGGTTTTTAGTTGGAGATTATCCTGAAATTGTTAATGTAATAAAAGCAGCAAGAGAAGTGAATGATGGACAACCTAGATTTGTTTTAGAAAGACTAAAATCAATTATGGAAGAAAATCAAATTAAAGACATAACAAAAGTTGGAATTTATGGACTTACCTATAAAGAAAATGTTGATGATATAAGAGAAAGTCCAACGCTCCAAATGCTTGAGGTGATGGGAGATAAAGCAAAAGAAGTTAAAGTATATGATCCTTGTGTCAGAAATAAGATAATAGAAAACCAATATGATGATTTTGAAAAATTTATAAATGATATAGATATTATTGTTATCATGAATTCACATAATCATATTAAAGACAATTTAGATAAAATCAGCAATAAAATTATATTAGATACTAAGAATATTTGTAATACTGATAAAACTTATAAGTTATAGGAGATGAATAAATGAAAAAGGTAATGTTGGTTTTTGGGACAAGACCAGAAGCAATAAAAATGTGTCCTCTAGTAAAAGAATTAAAAACAAGAAATAAAATTGAAACTAAAGTATGTGTAACAGGACAACATAGGGAAATGTTACAACAAGTATTAGATTGTTTTGAAGTAATACCAGATTATAACTTGGATATTATGCAAGATAAACAAACTTTATTTGATATAACTACAAATATCATTTCAAAAATAAAACCAGTCCTTGAAAAAGAAAAACCAGATGTCATTTTAGTTCATGGTGATACAACAACAACTTTTGTTACTTCTCTTTGTGCTTTTTATATGCAAATACCGGTAGGACATGTAGAAGCAGGCTTAAGGACATATAATATTTATTCACCTTATCCGGAAGAATTTAATAGACAAACTACAGGAATTATTGCAAAATATAATTTTGCACCAACAGAAATATCAAAAAATAATTTACTAAAAGAAGGTAAGGATGAAAGTAGCATATTTGTAACAGGAAATACAGCTATTGATGCTTTGAAAACTACAGTAAAAGAAAATTATACACATCCTATTTTTGACTGGATTGGAAATGATAAGTTGATTATGCTAACAGCTCATAGAAGGGAAAACCTAGGAGAGCCTTTGAGACATATGTTTAAAGCAATTAGAAGGATTATAGAAGAAAACGAAGATATAAAAGTAATTTACCCAATTCACAAAAATCCAGTTGTTAGAGATACTGCAAATGAAATATTTAAAGGAATAAATAGGATTATATTAATAGAACCTTTAGAAGTATTAGACTTCCATAACTTCCTAAATAAATCATACTTAATATTAACAGATAGTGGAGGAATCCAAGAAGAAGCTCCTTCACTAGGTAAACCAGTATTAGTAATGAGAGACACCACTGAAAGACCAGAGGGAATAAAAGCAGGAACATTAAAGCTAGTTGGAACAGATGAAGAAAATATTTATCAACAGATAAAACTATTATTAGATAATGAAGAAGAATATCAAAAAATGAGTAAAGCTTCTAATCCATATGGAGATGGAAAGGCTTGTGAGAGAATAGCGGATATATTAGAAAAATAGTACACTGGATAATTTGAGTTTTTCAAAGAAATATATTGCAAAAAAATAGACTTAAATGTATACTATAAAAGTAAAAAATACAAAAGAAAGAAAAGTAAATAAGGGGGAAATATGGAAGAATTAGATTTAAAAGAGCTATTCAATATATTTTGGAATAAAAAAGTGCAAATAATATTAATTGTATTAATATTTATAGTAATGGGAGTAATTTATACAGTAGGGTTTACTACACCAATGTATAGTTCATCAACAACATTAGTATTGGCATCATCTAGTAATAATCAAACTACAGCTAATACAATAACAGCAACAGATATAACTGTAAATTCAAAGTTGGTATCTACATATAGTGAGCTTGTAAAAAGTAAAAATGTATTAAGACAAGTTATATCAAATTTAAATATAGAGGTTAATGAAAGTTCATTAAGAAACAATGTAAAGGTAAGTTCTGTAAAAGATACAGAATTAATAGAAATAACAGTTACAAATGAGAATCCAACATATGCTTCTAAAATAGCAAATGAAATAGCGAAAGTTTTCACAGAGAAAGTAAAAGAAATCTATAACATAGATAATGTACAAGTTGTAGATGAAGCAGAAATTTCAAATACACCATCAAATATAAATCATAAAAAAGATGTTGTAATATTTGCATTCATTGGACTAGTTGCTGCAGCAGGATATGTATTAATAGCTAATATGCTAGATACAACTGTAAAAACAGCAGAAGAAGTAGAAAAAGAATTCAAATTACCAGTATTAGCATCTATTCCAATATATGATGCAGAGCCACAAAAGGTAAAAGGAAGAGGAGGTAGAAAATAATGAGAAGAGAAGTAATAGTGCATCAAGATCCAAAATCTCCAATTTCAGAAGTTTTCAGAACTTTAAGAACAAATATACAATTTATGAATACAAAAGGAAAATTAAGAACAATATTAGTTACATCTACACTTCCAGGTGAAGGAAAAAGTTGGGTTTCATCAAATCTAGCAGTAACTTTTGCACAAGCTGGAAAGAAAGTTGTTCTAATAGATGCTGATATGAGAAAAGGAAGACAATATTCAATATTTGGAGTTTCTCCAAGACCAGGACTTTCTAATTATCTATCTGGAGTAGATGTGAATGCAGATGAAGAATCATCAGAAGATTTAGCAAATTACATACAAGAAACAGATGTTGAAAATTTATATTTAATATCAGCAGGAAATATACCACCAAATCCATCTGAA
>JAAWCL010000058.1 GCA_022793235.1 Bacilli bacterium
TCCAAATTATTATGGTTAGATGCCATTTACACAGAATTTTGGACACACTCGATTAGATTTAAAAGAATCTAATTTTTTCATATAAGCATCAAAAAAAGAAGCAAAATCTTCTCTTGCTTCTATCTAGAAAAAATTCATTTATATAAAATTATTTTTTTCTCACTTCTTCATTTTTTGTTTTTAAATCTTTTACAAGTTGTTTTTGTATTTTCTCACTAGTATTAATTCCCTTTAAACATTGTAAATATCCATTATAATTTTCTTCATATTTATCCATATATAAGTCATAATAAGCCATATAATTATCATTGTAAGCAGTAAATAAAGATAAATCAGCATCATAGTCATTAGAACTATTATTATCTGTTTTTAATTGATATTGTTCATCCATACGCTCTATAAAATCCTCTACATTTAAATTAGGATTTATCTTTTGAAGAGCATTTGCAAAGTCATGGATATTACCATCCATATAATAATTAAATAATACATCTTCAGACATAACTGAATTTTTTAAAAGTAGAAAATTATCATAAGAAGCAGTATTTGTAAAGTCAGGACAACCCACATTCCATACAAATTCTTGGTTAAAAGCAGCTTGTAAAGCCTTACCATAGCCTCCATCAGAGAAACTGATATCAACCATAGTACCATCTTCCTTTTCTTCAGCAAGTTGTCTTGCCATATAACCAAAAGTATTACTAATAGTCTCACCAATTTTAGAATAATCAATGTGGCCATCACGCTCTTTTAAAAGACATAATTCATGTGTATAAGGTGAAAAAGAAGTATAAACCTCACTAGAACCAGTAAGTTCATTCATTTCTTCTTTTGTACATTCCTTAATTGTCAATAATTCAATATTACGTTTCAAAATAGATTTATCAAAAGATGGATAGGAAATAGCAATTTGCTCAGTAAAAGTAGTTAAATAATTTTGAATTTCTTCACTTAAATGAGTATTATCACGAATAGCTTTTTTTATCGAATCACTAGTTGCCTCATAGGTAGTATCTATAATATCTCTTTCTTGCGCTTCAACTCGAGTAGAAATTAACTTATCCTCTTCTACCTGCTCCTCATCTTGATCAAAGTCATTTCTTAACTGATCAATATTAGGAATAGGAATATGTAAATCCAAATTTTTTAAAGCAGCATTTGCTCCTCCAAATGCAAGAATCCCCCAAAGCATCTTAACTTTATGTTTCCTTAGAAAATTCTGAAAACCTTTTTTTACTGTTTTTTTCCACTTTTTAAATCTCTTTCTCATTTTTCTCTGCAATTTTCTTTTCCATCGATTAATCATATCATTTTCCCCCTTAAATATGTGCATAGTATACCATTTTTCTAGTATTATGTCAATAAAATTATAATTTCTTGCTTCAAAATTCCATAGAATTCTCTTATAATAGAATTAGAAATAGGAAGTGATACAGGTGGTAGTAGGTGTTTTAGTAGAATTATCAAACAAAAATATAGACAAAGAATTTTTTTATTCAGTTCCAAAAGAATTAGAAGAAGAGATAAAAGTCGGTATTCGAGTAGAAATTCCATTCGGGCCCCAAAAATTAGAGGGGTTTGTGACAAAAATAAAATCAACATTAGATGAAACGATAAAAGATATAAAATTCAAAGATATTTTAAATATTGTGGATAAAGAAATTGTACTAAATGAAGAGCTGTTAACACTTGGAAAAAAAATGCAAGAAAAAACACTCTCTACTTTAATAAGTTGTTATCAAGTTATGCTCCCCAAAGCCTTAAAGGCAAAAAAAGGTATAATAGTACAAAAAAAATATGATATATTTTATAAATTAGAAGAGAATAATATTACTGGCCGAATAAATGAATCCCAAGCCAAGATATTGAATTTATTTAAAAAAAAGGCTCTTGTAGAAAAAAAAGAAATAGAAAAAATATCAAGTAGTAGTTTGAAAACCCTTGAAAAGAGAAATATTTTAATAAAAATAGAAAAAGAACATTACAGGGTAGAATACGAAAAATTAAATGAAAAAAAATATATATTAACAGAAGAACAAAAAAAAGCAGTAGAAAAGATAGAACAAACTTCGTATCAAACCTATTTACTACATGGAGTAACAGGCAGTGGAAAAACAGAAGTATATATGGAATTAATTGCTCATATTTTAGAAAAGGGACAAACAGCTATTGTACTCGTACCAGAAATTAGTCTAACCCCTCAAATGATAAAAAGATTTACAGAAAAATTTGGCATGAATATTGCAGTATTACATTCTGCTCTTTCGGAAGGAGAAAAATATGATGAATGGAGAAGAATTTATAGAGAAGAAGTTCAAATCGTAATAGGAGCTCGTAGTGCTTTATTTGCACCAATTAAAAATTTAGGACTAATCATTATAGATGAAGAACATAGTGATACATATAAACAAGATGACTCCAATCCCAGATATAATGCAATAGAAATGTCTATTGAAAGATGTAAATTAAATAAGAATTGTAAAGTAATATTAGGTAGTGCCACACCCTCATTAGATAGTTTTGCAAGAGCAGAAAAAGACATATATCACTTAGTTTCTCTACCAAACAGAATAAATAACAAACCACTTCCTAAGATTGAATTGATTGATATGAATGAAGAAATGAAAACAAGTAAAGGGCATTTCTCAAATAAACTTTTAGAACAAATAAAAGAAAAGGTAGAGAAAAATGAACAAATTATTCTTCTTTTAAATAGAAGAGGATACGCTTCATTTATCTCTTGCAAAAACTGTGGCTTTGTTTTTAAATGTCCACATTGTGATATTACACTAACTTATCATAAATCAACAAACAACTTAAGATGCCATTACTGTGGATATGCTGAAAAAATAGAAAACATTTGTCCTGACTGCAAAGAAAAGTCTATAACTTCCTTAGGCGTTGGAACAGAAAAAATAGAAGAAGAACTCTTATCCATATATCCAAATATCAAAATTAGTCGAATGGATTTTGATACAACGAGTAAAAAAGGTTCCCATGCAAAAATTATAAAAGAATTTAAAGAACATAAACAAGATATTTTACTTGGAACACAAATTGTAGCAAAAGGCCTAGATTTTGAAAATGTAACCTTAGTAGGCGTATTAAATGCAGACACCTCTCTAAATATTCCTGACTTTAAAAGTAGCGAAACAACGTTTTCACTATTAAGTCAAGTCTCTGGACGAAGTGGAAGAAGCACAAAAGAAGGAGAAGTAATAATCCAAACCTTTAATAAAGAACACTATGCTATACAATATGTAAAAAATCATAATTATCTAGGTTTTTATAAAGAGGAAATGAAAATAAGACAAAAATTAAAATATCCACCATTCTATTATATTGTATATATAAGAATTAGTAGTAAAGATAATGATACATGTTACAAAGAATCATTAAAAATTAAAAAAAGTCTAGAAAGATATCTAGATAAAACAATTATTTTAGGACCAAGTGCTACAAATGTATTCAAACTAAATAATATATATAGATATGGTATAATTTTAAAATATAAAAATCAGGATAATCTTATAGATATCTTAAATAAAATGATAAATGCATATAAAGGAAACCATAAGGTAACAGTAGATCTTAATTTTAATCCAGGTCATCTATAAAATAAAATTAACCTAAAAAAATAAAATTAATTTTTAATAAGTCTTTATTATAATGAATATTCATAAATTTATATTAGGTGAGAATATGGAGAAAAAATATGATAAAGTACTATTTTTAGCAGTTATATTATTATTGTTTTTTGGAGTAATTATGATTTATTCAGCATCGAGTATTTGGGCAGAATATAAATTTAATGATAGTTTTCGCTATGTAAAACAACAATTACTATTTATTATGATCGGTTTCTTTTTAATCCATCTAATAGTTAAAATTGATTACAATAAATATTATGAGAAATCAAACACCATTTTATTAATTTGTTTCATACTTCTTATCCTAGTATTAATACCAGGGATTGGTAAAATAAGAAATGGAAGTAGAAGTTGGTTTGGAATAGGCCCTTTTGGTATACAACCAAGTGAATTTGCAAAATTAGGACTCATTATTTTTACAAGTAAATATTTAGAAAAAAGTAACAAATTTTTAAAAAGCTATAAAAAAGGAGTCTTTCCCATTCTAGGAGTCATGTTATTATTTTTTGGACTTATAATGTTACAACCAGATTTAGGTACAAGTCTTGTATTGGCAGTGACAATTGTATCTTTATTATTTATTGCAGGGGTAAATATGAAGTTCTTTGTAGGTGTAGGAATTTTAGGAATAATTGGAGTAATCATTTTAATAATTATTGCCCCATATAGAATGGATAGAATCACAGCCTTCATCAATCCATGGAAGGATCCATTAGGAACAGGATTTCAGATTATTCAGTCCTTATATGCCATAGGACCATGTGGCTTGTTAGGGCGAGGATATTTAAAAAGTATTCAAAAGCAATTTTATTTGCCAGAACCACAAACGGACTTTATTTTTTCCATTATAGCAGAAGAATTTGGGATAGTGGGTGCTTTTATTGTAGTTGGATTATTTATAGTAATTTTGATACGTGGAATCAAAATAGCCTTAAAAGCAAGAGAACCATTTTCAAAATATCTGTCCTTTGGAATGGTATTTCAAATAATATTTCAAGCAATTATGAACTTAATGGTTGTTGTAGGGTTAATCCCTGTAACAGGAGTAACTCTTCCATTTCTATCTTATGGAGGAAGCTCCTTGTTAATTAGCATGGTAAGTGTAGGTATTCTTCTAAATATTTCCAAATATGAGTAAAAATAAATAAATTTCTTGAAGAAAAAAAGTTCACTTTTATAAAAAAATGATTGTGATTTTATATAGAAAATGTTATAATACTAGCACAGCTGTGTTAAGAGATTTCTTTTAGATATTAACATAAAAGCTAAAAATAAAAAAGAAAGGTGATGTTATGAATCTTATAGAGAAAATAAATAGGAAATTAGTGAAAAATAAAGAAGGAAAAGTAAAATTAACAGCGATTACAACTGCTATTTCAATACTTGCAACAGGAGTATTACCTAGTACATCTCTTTTGAATGAAGAAAAAGACTTAGCTGCATCAAAAGGAGTAGTATTAGATATGCTTACAGAAAATTTAGAAGAAGAAATAACCAATGTAGAAGTAGAAAGATATGAAGCTAAAAATAAAGCAGTAGAAACTAAAAAAGAAACAAAGAAAGAATCTATTAATATAGGAAACTATAGTGGGAATTCAATAACAGAAGCGCTAAAACAAGCAGGGTATGATAGTTCTTATGCCTCTCGCAAAAAAATAGCAAAACAATATGGTATTAAAAATTATGATAAATCAGCTGAAAAAAATATTGAGCTTTTAAATGTATTAAAGAAAGAAGCTAAAAAAATAAAAGCAGATAATAAGAAAACAAATCATAAATATAAATTAATAAAAGAAAAATATAAAAACAATAAAAATGGAACACATACTATAATAAAAGACTATAAATGTAAAGATTGTGATAAAAAGAAAACAAAGAAAGTAAATAAAAAACATAAATTTGATAATGAAATTGTAGTTGTAAATGATGAACAAGAAATTCACACTTGCGAATGTGGAGAAGAAAAATATGTGAATCATATCTATACAAAATGGAAAGATGATAAAAACGGTATAACAGAAAGTCGCATATGTAAAACCTGTGGACATGAAATGACAAGAATAAAAGCAAAATTACTAGAAGAATTAGTTGAAGATGTAGACTATATCAAAACAGTAAACTACAAAGACAATGGAGATGGAACACATTCAATTGAAACCAAATATAAGTGGATAAAAAGTTCTGGAAGCCTAACGATGATTACAAAAAATAGTCATGATAAAAAGGAAAACTGGGAAAGTTTGAATGATGAACAGGAAATAAATAGATGTGTATGTGGTTATTATGAAACAAGATCCCATGACTATGATACAGCTAAAGATAATGGAAATGGTACAGAAAGTTTACAATGTAAGAATTGTAAAAATATTATGACAAGAAAAAAACAACAGACTATTACACCAAGTAATCCATTTATGCCCTCTTATCCAACACCAGATTCAGATATTTCCAAACATGAACATCTTTGGGTAAAATCAGGAGATTCTTATTATCAAACAACAGAAAGTGAGCATATTTTAAAACAGGATTATAAATGTTCGAATTCAACTTGCAAAGAAACAAAAACAGTAATAATTTCAAAAGGAAATCATTTATTAGTAAATTGGGTACCAAATCAAGATGGAAAAACAGAAAAGAGTACATGTGAAAAATGTGGAAAGACAGTAATAAGAGAAATAGAAAAACATAATCATAAATTTAATAAAATAGATGAAAAGATTACTATAAATGCAGATGGTACACATATCAGAACAACAATTTATGAATGTCCAGAAGATAAAGAACAAAAAACAGAAACCAAAATCGAAAATTGTACATATAAAGTTAAAGATTTTACTGCTGATTTAGAAAATATAGAATGTGAAGTTTGTCAAAATGTAATGACTAGAGAGCATGCAATAGATAATGGTGTAGTAGATCCAAATACTAAAGATACTAAATATTCGTGTACTCATGAGGGGTGTAATTATTCTTATACTAGCAAATATACCCCAACAGAACCTATTCATATTGATATAGAATCTTTAATATCTATTGATCAAAATTCACTTTCATTTATTTATGATGGAAAAGAGCATTCACCTATTGTTACAGGCTTTCCTGATAATGTAACACCACGTTATGTATCAACTAAAGGAACAAATGCTGGAGAATATACTTGGCGTATTGAATTTGACGTACCAGAGGGATATGTTGCAGATCCAGTAGAGATAAGTTATAAGATAGATCCTATGGTTATAGAAGAATGTAATTATAATTATGATAATGTATCAGGCGAACTTACTGCTAGTTATAAAGGTGTACTTGATACAGATATTTCTACCATTACTTATAGTGTAAATGGCGAAGAATTAACTGGTATTCCTGTATTAGATGAATTTAAAACTTATAAAATCGATTCAAATATAGAATTTGTTTCTGATAAACAAAAGAATTACATCTTAAAAGATAACATGAATACTATTAAAATATTTGATGTAAAAAGAGACAATTCTTGGTATGATATAGATATGGACTATCAAAGAAATGAGGATGAATTAACAGTTGCTCTTTATTTGACAGCACCAAATGTTCCTTATATAGAAGATTGTATTTTACCAGCTGTTACATGTAGTCTAGATTTTGATAAGACAATTTTAGATTTTGACTTTGATAAATCTCCAATGGTTGGTGAAGATGGTTGGGATGTTTATATTAATGCTACGCAAACTGGTGAACATGATATAGTTTTTAGTCCAGTTGATATTTTAGACACTCTACCTAATAGAGTTAAAGTTGCTAAACTAAACTTTAAAATTTTATCAGATGCCAATGATACTATGATTAAAATATATAATGCTTCTCTTGGAACAGCAAATGATGAATACTATTTTGAATTTGGAACAAATGAAAGTACATTAAATATTAACAAAACTACAGAAATTGAAACTATTTATCGATCAAATGACTTACAAAATGATGCTATTTTCCAAGGTGATGAAGAAGACGAAGAAGAAGCTAGAATTTTACTTCAAGAGTATATTGATAATGGATTTTCTATTACTGGATTAGATATAGAAAATTTTGATGAATATACTTTGCATTTTAAATCAAAAGAAAAATGTTATATATTATCTAAGTAATTTTATGAAAAGATAAACA
>JAAWCL010000144.1 GCA_022793235.1 Bacilli bacterium
ATATCCAGTTAAATAATACATAGTCCCAGCTTTTTCCTTATCATGAAACATTTCATTTTCACGTGCCCCATCAACCCTAATTTTTATATATGTAAGTGATTCAGGTGCATATTGAAACTCATCTATAATAAGTGGAGTCTCATAGTTTCTAAGAAATAATTCAGGATCTTCTCTAGCTTGCACTCTAAGTAGCATATTATCCAAAGAAATCTTATTAATACTTTTTTTAGATGTATTTTCTAAATAATATTATTATAATAAGTTAAGTTATACATCTACTTTAATAAGAAAAATATGCCGATTAAAAACCCTATAATGACAAATAGAAAGAAGGCAAATAATTTCTTTCGCCTAGCATTTCTCTTTTTAAAACCAAAAGTATTTACTTCTTTATATTCTTTCTTATCTCCATATTTTTGAATATAATCACTATTTAAAGGATGAGTATAATTAAGAGTCCCACATCTTAAACAACAACGATCCTCTTCCTTCATTTCTGTACCACATCTAATACATTTCATGAAAAATGCCTCCTATTCTTTTCTATTATAACAAACAATATTATTTTAGAAAAGCAAGAAATAAAAGTAAAAAAGACAATTTAAATACAACTAAAAAGATAACTTTTCCAAATACAAATCAGCCTCTTTTCTAGATTTAAAAATAACAATAGTTTTTTTATCTTTATACTGATCTAATAATTCATATATTTTAGGTAGTTTCTCCGTTCCAAAGCAAAGAATACGTCGTCTAAAGCCATCATCTAAAGCTTCTTCAACAAAAGGTAAATCATCCCTCTTTTTCCCTATACGAGAAGAAGCACCTAATAAACAGACATCGACAGAATAATCAAGAAGAAAAACCATATCACATTCACGAAGGCGCCACTCTAATGTACGTTGATAATTACCATCCAAAATCCATTCTTCCCTCTTAATGATCTCCTCTAACCTTTTATCAAACTCTTCCCTAGAAACTTCACTTCTATCAGTTTGATGCCATAATAAATCTAAATGATATAAAGGTATATGCAAAAGAGCACTAAGCCTTTTAGAAAAGGTCGTCTTTCCTGCTCCTGGACTTCCTATTACAATAATTTTAGACATAGAAAAAACCTTCTTTCTTAAAAAAGTGATAACTGATTAGAATCAGGCATTCCTTGTAATATGCCCATCTCTTTCATTTTATCTATTAAAGTTTGTGATACTTTAGCGCGTTTTTGCACATCTTCAATACTAATAAACTTACCCTTTTCACGTTCAGCCACAATATTTTGTGCTACAGTATCCCCTAGACCATCTATCGCATTAAAGGGTGGATAAATTTCTGTATCATTTTTCGCTATCCAAACCGTTGCATCACTCTCATACAAATCAACATTAAGAAACTTAATACCACGAGCAGTAGCCTCCAGTGCAACCTTTAAACTTTCAGCCTGACCATTTTCTTTATTAGTAGCTTCATACCCTTTTGCCTGAATATCTTCAATACGAGTCTTGATAGAAGAATACCCCTTAATCATATTTTCAACATCTACATCAGTTGCTTTTGATGAATACCAAGAAGCATAAAAATATACAGGCATATGAACTTTATACCAAGCAATACGAAAGGCACTAATAACATAAGCTGCCGCATGAGCCTTTGGGAACATATATTTAATTTTAGCACAAGAACCAATAAACCAATCTGGAATGTTAGCTTTTCGCATCAATTCTTCATATTCTATCCATTGATCATGATCCTTTGGCTTAGACGCACGTCCTTTTCGCACAAACTCCATAATCTTAAAAGCTTTGATAGGTTCTAGTCCTCGATACATCAAATATACCATAATATCATCACGACAACCAATCGTCTCTTTGAAAGGAACAATATTATTAGCAATAAGTTCTTGAGCATTCCCTAGCCATACATCTGTTCCATGAGAAAGGCCTGATATTTTAACAAGTTCCGCAAAAGTAGTAGGCTTTGTATCTTCAACCAGCTTAATTGTAAAAGGTGTTCCAAACTCTGGAATACCAAGAGTTCCAGTATTACACATAATTTGTTCCTTCGTAACCCCCAAGGTCTCAGTTGAAGTAAAAATACTCATAGTTGCCTTATCATCCAAAGGAACCTTCATAATATCAGTCCCTGATTGATTTTGAATAAGCCTAAGCTGTGTTGGATCAGAATGCCCCAAAATATCAAGTTTAAGTAAACACTGGTCAATAGAATGATAATCAAAATGTGTAGTTCGCCATTCAGCCGTTGCATCTTCAGCTGGAAATTGAAAAGGTGTAAAATCAGCTACATCTTTATAATCAGGGATAACAACAATCCCACCTGGATGCTGACCAGTTGTTCTCTTAACACCAGTACACCCCATAGCAAGACGTTCAACTTCTGCTGTTCGCATATCAGTAAGTCCCTTTTCTTCACAATACCCCTTAACAAAACCAAAAGCTGTTTTATCTGCAACTGTACCAATAGTTCCTGCACGATATACATTATCTTCACCAAATAACACTTTGGTATAAGCATGTGCACTCGCCTGATTTAAATCAGAAAAATTAAGATCAATATCAGGAACCTTATCTGCATTAAATCCAAGAAAAGTCGCAAAAGGCATATCCTGTCCATCTTTAATCATAGGAATATGACAGTGTGGACACTCCTTATCAGGTAAGTCAAACCCAGATGAATAAACAGCACCTAATGGATTACCACTATCATCATCAAAAACACTTAACTTGCATTCACTACAACGGTAATGTGCAGCAAGTGGATTCACCTCAGTAATTCCCATCATAGTTGCCACAAAACTAGAACCAACAGAACCACGAGAACCAACCAAATATCCCTCATCATTAGAATGTTTAACAAGTCTTTGAGAAATCAAGTATATAGGATCAAAACCTCCACCAATAACACCACCTAAAGTTTTTTTCACCTTTTTAAGTAAATCCTTTTCTGAAAGGCCTTCTTCATCATTTTTTTTGACATATTCAGTGACTATATTTTTAATATTTTCTGAACCCTTCAAAATTTCATCATGAAGTTCTTTATGAATAATTTTTTGATACTCTTCCTCAGACAAACCTTGATCAAGATACTTTTCTTTAATAACTCTAAAAACAATATCTCCATATAATTCTGTAGCAATACGTTCTTCTATAGAATATGGTAATGGATCTCCATACCAATCAGCCGCCTTCGTATAAACTAAATCTGTTACGACAACAGGACAATTCAAATACTCTTTTCCATCATCACTTTTAACACGTGGAGAAAACGGAATCCCTCCAGTATCAGGAATCACTTCAACAATCTCACACATATCTGCAATTTTATTTGTATTCAAAACGACAAGATTATAAGCCTCTTCCTCACCCAAAAATTTGAAATCAGAAAGCATTTCATCTGTCGTTCTAAAATGATTAGAAGGAATTTCTTTAATACTATTTCGGGCAAGTGGATGTCTTCCTCCACCAGGAACTTTTTGATTAACAATAATTTCACGATAAATTTTATCTTCTTTTTTTAAATGATGCACATCACCTGTTGCCACAATAATCTTTCCAGCTTCCTCTGTTACACGAATAATTTTTTCAAGATTGGCAGCTACCTCTGCCTGCGTACCAAAATCTCCTGATTGCACTAAATGATCATAACAATCAATAGGCTGTACCTCAACATAATCATAAAAACGTATAATATTAGATAGTTCATCATCACTCTTAGATTTCGCTTCAGTAAAGACTTCACTTTCATAACAGCCACTACCGATTAAAAGACCCTCTCGATACTCTTCAATTACACTTCTTAAAATTCTAGGCGTCTTATATAAATAAGTTGTATTCGCTAACGATACTAGTTTAAACAAATTCTTTAAACCAACTTGATTTTTAACTAATAAATTAATATGATGAGCACGTCCATATTTATGTATTTCTTCTTTACTAACAAGTTTATCCAAATCAGACATTTTATCAATATTACGATTAGACAGTTTCTTTAACATTTTATAAAATACAAGAGCA
>JAAWCL010000059.1 GCA_022793235.1 Bacilli bacterium
AATAAGATCTATATTTATATTTTAGAAAAATATATATCTATTATTGATTAAAAATTAGAAAGGGTTTTATATGGAATATATTATAAATTATATTATTGACTTAACAGACGAAATATATTTTAAAGATCATCCTAGTGCTTTAAGTATATATTTACATGGGGGATGTTATGATTTGGCTAAGATGCTTCAACTTCTTGTCTCTGATTCTAATGTTTATGTCAATTATTTATCTAATCATTGTGTGGTAGAGCAAGATGGCTTTTTCTATGATGCTTCAGGTTTAATAAAGGAAAATATAGAGGAATATCATGTTGCGACTTTGGCTGATTTAAAGATGTTGGAGGAATATAGTAAAGAGTGTGTAAAAGGATTAAGATTATATGAGATTATTGGTTCAAAGATTAAGGAAAAGGGTGCAGAAAAAATTATTAAAGAGCAGATTAGAAAAGAGCTTGCAAATAGTGCTCGTCGAGTTGCCTAATAGAGGTATAAGGTTAGTATTAGACATTTAAATTGCTAAGAAATGATAATTTTAAAAAAAATAATTGTCAATAGTTTAGGAAAATGTCTCGAAAAAAATTAAACATTAACGGGGAAATTTATTCCAATTTCCTTTTGACAATAAGTCGAATCATTATCCATTTTCAAAAAATGAAAATTAATAATAATACTTCCAAAAAGGTATCAAATGTTTCTTTACTTGTAAAAAGCTTTCTTGGCATAAAAATCTCTTAAGCATACACATGATTTGTGTGTGCTTTTTGTATCTGCCTTTTAAATGATGCTAGTTTCCAAGGATGAGACATTGGTGGAAGATATTTTTTCTTTTCTTTTGTTTCTATTGTCTCATCAAAATTTTTGGAACTTTTTTCATTTCTTACTAGTTCTTTTAATTCTAATACCTGTTCATCAATTGTTACCAATAGATCGCCATTAAAAGATTTAATAACTAAGCATTCTGTTTTAGGACAAAAACATTTGATGCTATTGTTTAAATAGGGATGATAATATTTTCCATAATATTTAATGGCATTTCCATTATCTATTTTTCTTGGAGTTAAAATAGCAAGTGTATAATTAATTGTTTCTTTACTAGGAGACTTTTCAAATACAGATTCAAATTTTTTATAATCTAAGGCAAAACGTTTGTTGAAATTCGGAACAAATACTTCAATTAAATATTTATTTGCTTCTTTAATAGTAGTGATTCCATTAAGCCTTAATTCTTGTATTAATCTTCCTTGAAAAGTACCATTTGTTCTTTCTATTAGCCCTTTAGCTTGAGAAACAGATGAGGTTTCTAAATCAACCCCTAGTTGTTTACAAGCATAACCATATTGCGTTAAAACATCCTTATCACTAGTTCTTTTATCAGGATTTAATTTTATATAGTTAAACACAGTTCTATTATCTGTAAAAAACTTATAAGGTATACCATAGTTAGTGAGTATTTGATAGAAGACATGGTAATAACCATTTAAGGTTTCTTGTTTATCAAAGTAGGCTCCTACAATTGTAGAAGTGGCTTTATCAATTGCTAGATGTAGGCATGTTTTTATTTCACCAAACCATTTATGAATGGAGCCATCTTGTTCAATAATCTCTCCAAAATATTTAGGCTTTTCTAATCTAGGATGAGCTTCTTCTAAGGATATTTCATGACTAATGATTGATTCAATTTGTTCTTGTTTCATATTTAAATTGATTTTCTTTTCTTCTAGTAATTTCCTTTTTGCATATTCTCGTTTTGTTTTCTTTCTAGCTTTAGGAGAGAGTATACCTTCGTTTGTTAAGGTTTTATAAATAAACTTATAAGAAACTTTGATATTCTCTTTACTTTCTAAAAACTCTTTAAAGTGATTAAAATTAAAATCATAGTATTTGTTCTTATATAGTGTTATAATGTCTTTGGAGATTGAGTTATTTAAAGCATTAACAGGTTTTTTAGTTCTATTGCCGTGGACGAAACCAGCTTTGCCTTTCTCCTTATATTTGATAATAAGACGATTAACTTGTCTTCTAGATATAATGAGCTTCTTACTAGCTCTGTTTTTATTTCCTTTGTGATCAACTAATTCTTTTATTACTTCATATTTTTCTTTTTCATTCATTCTTAATTTTACCTCTTTCATTTTTGATACCCTTCCTTCTATTATTAGGATATCATATTTTTATTTAGGACATTTTCCTAGAATAACACTTAAGACATTATCATAAATTAATCATAGAAATGATAATTTTAAAAAAAATAATTTGACATAATAAAAACAATGTGGTATAATATGTTTACTTTGAAGATATTGTAACTTAGAAAGTACAGCAAAAGTTATATTTTAATAGGGGGTTGAAATATGACAGAACAAAAAAATTCTTATATATTTGAATATTTGGATGAAAATGATTTTAGAAAGAAGGAACGTTCAGTACGAAAGTATAATATGCTTGCTTATAAGAAGCTTACATTTGAATATTATCCTGAACTTCGTCGTGGTAATTTTTTGGGAGAAATTGTAAAAGAAGATAGTAAAAGTAAAACTGTTAGTTATGAGCTTAAGTTGCCAACTGATGAGTTATTTATCAAAGTGCATGGAGAAATAAGACTTCATTATACTATATATACAGATAAAAAAATAATTTTACTTACGAATATTACTCCAGAGGGCATTTTAGATGAAGGGCATCGCGCTGAATTGAAAGCTTATAAAGGTGTTATGATTTCTAAGACTGATCCAGAACGTGATATGTTTAAAATTAATTTATTGAATATGTTAGGAAAATAGGTTCTAGTAGCTTATTTTTTTACTTTTGGGAGATGTTAATATGGAAGAGGAAACAGGATTTGATTTAAAACGGGTAAATGAGTTTATAGAGTATAAAAATAAGCTATATCAAAGAAAAAAAAGATTTGATGAGGGAAAGATAGAACTTATGCAGATTATAGATGAT
>JAAWCL010000147.1 GCA_022793235.1 Bacilli bacterium
AAAAATGTAAGTAAAACTGGTGGAGTGGCTGTAAAGAAATTTAAGGTAAATGGGGAAGAGATTATAGAAAAACAAGTGAAGCTTATGGATAATGGAAGAATATATGAGGTGGAAGTAGAGGTGTAAAAGCCTCTGCTTTTTTGTTTAACAGGAAATCAAATGATATTTTAAATAAAAGCTATTAGCAAAAAGAAAACAATAATTATTACAAAAATGTTGAAAATACATAAAAAGCAAATAATAAGGATATAATAAAGAACAAAGCGCCTCGGCGCTCTTTGTTCCGCCCGATCTAAGTTTCGAGCCCAAAGGCGAGAAATCTTAGAGGGCAAGCGTTCAGCCATTTTTATTTACTAGGAAAGTTAGTGCTTTCCTAGTAAATAAAAAATGAGCAAATTTATCTAATGGTTAACATCCACACAATATATGATGTAAATGTTGATTGATTAATCAAAAAAGCATTGACATTCATTTGTATGAATGCTAAAATAAATTTGTTAAAACATTTTGTTATGCAAAATATGTGTGTGGATGATGCAGAACATTCACGCATTATTAATAAACCAAACAAAGCCTATCTACAACGGGTGTATGGCAATTTTAATTGCCAGTAACTTTGTAAGATAGACCATAAAATTAAAAAAAAGAGGAGAGAGAAACCAATGAAAATAAGACAAGAAAAAGGTATTACACTAGTAGCGTTAATAATAACAATAATAGTGTTAGTGATACTCGCAGCAGTTACAATAAATGCTGCATTTAATAGTGGAATAATAGATACAGCAGTAAATGGAGCAGTAAATTATGCAGATGCACAGAAAAAAGAACAAATAACATTTGATGATTTAGATAAAAATATACAAGATATAGTAAAGCAAATAGAAGATTATAACATAGGTGGGAATAATCCAATGCCACCAACAATAGAAGATCCAACACCAGAATTAGAAGCACCAAAACAAGATGGAAGCTATGACAGTGCAAGAAAAGTGAATACACCAAAGGTAGAAGGAACAGGATTGATTCCAGTTTATCATAATGGGGCAGAATGGAAAGATTTAACAAGTACAAGTACAAAAGCAGAATGGAACAGTTGGTTTAATTACGACACACAGAAGTGGGCAAATGCAAGAACAGCTGATGGAAGTATGTGGGTATGGATACCAAGATATGAATATAAAATAAACAGTAGTGCAAAGACAATAGCAGTAAACTTTATAGAAGGGACAAGTACAACTACAACATCTGGATACACACTACATCCAGCATTTGGAACAGACCTAAATAATGGAGGATGGAGTAGTGACATCTCAGGATTTTGGGTAGCAAAATATGCAGCGGGGTTCCAAAATGCAACAGCAGGAGAAGCAGATAAAACAGTAGAAAATTCAGGATTAAAGTATACAACAACAGAAACTTATACTGCAAATTATCTGCAAAGTAACTTAGCAGTAGGAAGTGATATAACATTGCCAGTATTTAAAGCAAATACTTATGCATATAACTGTATAAGTGTAGGAGATTCATACTTATTAACACAGAAGATAGGAACAGCAGGAATGTATGGATTAAGAAATGTAGATAGTCATTTACAAAAAAATAGTGAATGGGGAGCAGTAGCTTATTTAACACATAGCAAATATGGATTAAATGGAGCAGAGGTAACAACAAATAGTAAAAACTTAGATAACACAATAGATACAAAAGGAGCAAGTGGAATAAAAGGAAATGTATATACAGTAACAAGTTATGGAGATAGTGATACAGCAAATGATACAAATGCAAGTAGTACACATAATATGAGTGGAGTGTTTGACTTAAGTGGATGCGTATGGGAAAGCACAGCAGGGTTCTGCAAAGGAGGAAATACAAGTACACCAGAATGGCATAGTGCAATGGCAACAAATGGGACAACAGCAAGTACAAAATACGTAACAATATATGAAAATAGCTATGATGCAAATAATAAAAAAGGAGATGCAGTAAAAGAGACATCGACGAACGGAGACAGCTGGAACGGAAGCTGGAACGGAGACTACTCTGGTTTCGTCACTACGAGCAGTCCGGTATTCGATCGTGGTGGCTATTGCGGTGGTGGCAGCTATGCTGGTGTCTTCGCGTTCCACTACAACCGTGGCAATCCGTCCTACAGCCACGGGTTCCGTGTCGTGCTCATCCCTTAGGTTTTAAAATAGGGTTTTAACCACATCACAAAAAAATAGCAATATTGGACTACTTCATCCAGTATTGCTATTTTTGTAATTTTGCATTATATTACTAAGTTGTCTTTGTACTATGAAAGTTAGTATTATTCTAGGCACTAATAAAGCATGATAATGAGCTTTATTGGTGCCTTTGAACAATCTAATATCTCAAATACTCTACTACCTAAATTTCCAAAAAGCTATTTACTTTTTGCATATCTTTGTTATAATATATACAAAAATGGAATATTTTGGAGGTAAACAGATGACAAAAAAAGGGATGATATTATCAATAATTTTAGCCATTTTGCTTTTAACAATTATAATAATTGTATGCTTACAGAATAATAAACCA
>JAAWCL010000208.1 GCA_022793235.1 Bacilli bacterium
ATAAGATTACATAGAAAAGAAATAACAAAAACAATAATGCAATAGCATAAAGTCATAAGTGCTGCCTTTCCCCATTTTCCAGTAAGATTTTCACGAGCATTAGCTCTAATTTGTGATGCTATCATAAAACATCCTCCTTTTTATTAAATTCGACTTAAATATACATTAAATTACGTAATGTGTCAATATGAAATAATTTTAATTGTTATATAAAATCCGCTCCCGATGGTTTATTAATAATTTTTTCTTGTTTTTCCCAACTTCACACATAGTGTAATAAAAATTCGTTTAAAAACTCATTTTATAACACTATGTAGTTTGTCGGTCCCCACAGCGAAACTGCGAAAAAATTATTAATTAAATCCATCTCGCGCTACTTATATATATTAATTAATTGTATAAAATATACTCAAATTAACTTCCAATAATTTTATTAAAAATGATTATAGAAAAATAAAAGTGGGAAAAATATAAAAAACTAGAATGTAAAAAAGGAGTAACAACTATGAAGATGAGAACAAAAAGAAAATCAAAAGTATTAGGAAATACAAAAACAATTATTGTTACTATGACCACATTATTTTTTTTAACAGTAACAGGATTTTACCTATTTAACTGGTACATAAATATAGATATTAAAGAACCAATAAAAAAAGAAAGTTATTCTGCAGAACGAACATCACAAACAGTAGCAGATGTAAAAGAAGAAAATAAAAAAGTATCAGAAATAATAGAAAATGTTTCCAAATGCGTAGTAGGGATATCAAAACTAAAAGAAAATGGAAATTCAATATTTTTAAAAGATGGAGCAACAAAATTAGGATTAGGAACAGGAATAATAGTATCACAGAATGGTTACATATTAACAAATGAACATGTATCAGGAAAAAAATATGGAACATGCTATGTAACATTAGAAAACGGTAAAAATTATACAGCAAATGTATTATGGTCAGATCAAGATTTAGATTTATCTATAATAAAAATAGATGCATTGGGATTAAGCTATGTTAATCTAGGAGATTCAGATAAAATAAAAGTAGGAGAAAAAGTATATGCAATAGGAAATCCGCTAGGATTTGAGTTCCAAAGAACCGTAACAAGTGGAATAATTAGCGCAAAAGATAGAACGATAAAACTTGAGGAAGATGATAACAGTGTATATATGGAAGACTTAATACAAACAGATGCAACAATAAATCCAGGAAATAGTGGGGGACCATTAATAGATATAGAAGGAAATGTAATAGGAGTGAATTCCGTAAAAATAACGACAGCCGAGGGAATAGGATTTGCATCTCCAATAAATATAATAAAACCAATATTAAATAGTTATATAGAAGAAGGAAAATTTGAGGAAGCAAGCCTTGGAATATATGCGTACGATAAAGAAGTGATTCCATACTTAGATAATAAGCTAGAAATTGATAACGGAATATATGTAATAGATACAATAAAAAATGGAGCAGCAGACAAAGTAGGAATTAAAGCAAAAGATGTAATTGCTAAAATAGATAATATATCATTAAATAAAATGACAGATTTAAGAACATATATATACACAAAAAAACCAGGAGATGAAGTGATTTTGCAAGTAATAAGAAAAGGAATAACAGCACCTGTTAAAATTGAATTAGGAAAAAAATAGGGCGGAATTTAATTCCACCCTAAATATTCTATAATCCATAAAAATGACTATCAATACAAAGCTGTGCACGTTTTGCAGTTTTTTCATCAGAATTTAAAGAATTTTCAATAAACTCTGGATGTTCTTTTACAAATTTCTCCATACTTCCATCAGGATCTTTTATAAAATCACGAACTAGCTCAAGTTGAGAACTATCTATAATACCCTTTTCAAAAGCCATTTGGAATAAAGCTTCATCAATTTGAGCAACACTGTAAGTTTTAATACC
>JAAWCL010000163.1 GCA_022793235.1 Bacilli bacterium
AAAAATAAAAGAGAAAAAGGAATAACATTGGTGGCATTGGTAATAACTGTAATACTATTGTTAATATTAGCAGGAGTGACAATCAGAGGAGTCTTAGGGGAGAAAGGATTAGCAGAGGAAGCAAAAAATGCCACAAAAAGATATGGAGAAGCACAAGATGAGGAGCAAAATGTGGTAAAAAATTTTTTAGATGAGTTAAGGAATATAAATAGTGGAGGAGATGGAACAGGAGGAAATCCAAGCAATCCAGGAGATAATATAACAGATCCAGGAAATACAGTAGATCCAGATAAGCCAACAGAGCCAGAAGTACCGCCAGAAACACCAGGAGAAAGTTTAGTAGCAAAAGCACAGGCAGGAGATTATGTAAAATATCAGGTGCCAGAAAAAACATTTACAATGACAACGGAGCAGACAGGATATGAGAGTGAACAAATATATAATACAGAAGATTATACAGGATTATGGCAGGTATTGTATAATGATGAAGAACATGGGTTGCAAATAATAAGTTCAGATGATGTAACAAATGAGAAAAATTTGTACTTGTATGGAAAAACAGGATATAATAATAGTGTAGGAACGTTAAATAGTTTTTGTTCAAATTATGTGAATCCTACATATGCAACAAGTGGGAGATGTGTAGGAAGTAATCCAACTCGTCCAGAAGGAACAACAGAACTATGTACTGGAAATAAATATACAAATAATATGATAAAAGGTGATACAGAATATGAGATAGATTTTAATGCAATGAAAAGTGCAACACATCAAAATATAAATGGAATATGTTATATAAATAAGTTATACTGGATGGCTTCTCGCCTTCTTGATTCGAATACTAGTGTCACTCGCTTTCATGTGCGTTACATAGATACCGATGGCACAGTGAACGGTAGCCGCTTGTGGTTTGTGGGGGCGTCTGTTAGTTCTAGTCTGTATTCGGGCGACATTGCAGTACGTGTTGTAATAACTCTGAAATCAGGAATAAAAACAAGTAATGGAACAGGAGGTAGTGGAAGTCCATATGAATTAGTGCCATAGAAGGAAGGCAACTTTAGAAGTTTAGAGAAAATAAATT
>JAAWCL010000209.1 GCA_022793235.1 Bacilli bacterium
CGGCGGGCGGAAATGGCGTCCTGCTGGCTCTCTGTCCATCTGTTTTCCGCCACCGCGCTCACCTTCCCTTCTCCACCGGGCTTTCCAGGGCCGCCCGCATTTTTTCCAGCACCTCTTCAGAAGAGGACTTATCCTGCACCAGGTCCTTTTCTCCCTGCTCCTGCCCGCACACCGCGCCATAGGGACAGTACCGGCAGGAATTCTGGTTGACCATGGCGGGGGAAGCCTCTACACAGCCCTCTGTCAGTTTCCTTCCCATAGAGGCGATAAGGCGCTTGGAATAGTTCAGCACCTGCCGCAGTTCCTCTTCCCCCAAAACGGAGCTGAACCTCCCCGGTGTTCCGTCCTTGTTTAAGGAAGCCGGAATAAACTTTCCCCGGGCCGATGCCTCCATGGCCTGAATGATCTCGTTGTTATCCAGCACCAGGCCGCTCATGCGAAGCTGCTTATCCACTTCTTTTTTGATTTTTTCCTCGTCCGCCCCCCGCTCCACGGAAACAGAGGGCTCCGCCGCCGGCATATACAGGATCCCCGCCGGAAGCTCTTTGCCGCTTTCCACCAGCGCCGCCAAATATACCAGCATTTGCATATTCAGGCCGTAAAGCACATCGGCCAGCCGAAACACCTTTTTCCCGGTTTTGTAGTCGATGACCCGCACATATTCTTTTCCGTCCTCCAGCACCACGGCGTCCGCCCGGTCGATGGTGCCCCCCACCGTCACCACGCCGCCGTCTCCTGTTTCCACCCGCAGGGGCGGATATTCCCGGTCGTCTCCCAGGCCCAATTCAAAATATTTGGGCTGGAACCGGCTTTGGGCCAGCTCCTCCTCTACATGGCGAATAAGCTTGCAGGCAGATCTTGCCATACGGTCCAGACGGTACTTTTCCCTGCTGCTGAGCAGCTCCAGTCCGCCCATGTTTTCCCCGGCGTATTCCAGGATCAAGCGCCGCACCCAGCTCAGCAGCTCTTCTTCCGTGCTTTGCTTCAGGGTTTCTCCGCCCTGTTGGAACACCTGCTCAAACAGATAGTGCATCAGGGTGCCGTACTGCATCACGTCC
>JAAWCL010000060.1 GCA_022793235.1 Bacilli bacterium
ATTTATTAAATGAATTAGGAATTCCTTTTAGAAAGTAATTGGAGGGTGAAACATGGCAAAAAAAAGTATGATTGTAAAAGCTAATAGAAAGCCAAAATATGAAGTTCGCAAATACACTCGTTGTGCACGTTGTGGCAGACCTCATGCAGTAATGAGTAAATTTGGAATATGTCGTATATGCTTTCGTGAATTAGCTTATAAAGGACAAATACCAGGTGTAAAAAAATCAAGCTGGTAATTGGAAAGGAGGATTATTTATGGCAGTAGTAACAGATACAATTGCAGATATGTTAACACGTATTCGTAATGCAAATCAGATGCATTATAAAACTGTTGAAATCCCAACTTCTAAAATTAAGATAGAAATCGCAAGAATCTTAAAAGAAGAAGGATTTATAGAAGAAGAAAAAGTAGAAGGTAGAACTCTAACATTAACACTAAAATATGCAGAAAATAAAGAAAGAGTTATCACTGGATTAAAAAGAATCTCCAAACCAGGACTTCGTGTATATGCAAAAGCAGGTGAAATCCCTAAAGTGTTAAATGGACTTGGAATAGCAATCATTTCAACATCAAAGGGAATTATGACAGATAAAGAAGCTCGTAAACAAAATATAGGTGGAGAAGTTTTAGCTTATATTTGGTAATAAAAAAATATAAGGAGGTGTCAAAATGAGCCGTATAGGAAATCGTATCATTATTGTTCCTGAAGGAGTGACTATAAAAGAAGAGAATAATTTTGTTATAGTAACTGGTCCCAAAGGAACATTACAAGAGAAAATACTAAAAGGTATTATAATAAAACAGGAAGAGAACAAAATTGTTTTAGAACGTAAAAGCGAAATCTATAAAGCTAATCATGGTACAATGAACGCTTTAATTACAAATATGATTAAAGGAGTTACAGGTGGATATGAAAAAGCTTTAGAAATTATTGGTGTAGGTTATCGTTTTAATGTTCAAGGAAAGAAAATTACAATTAATGCAGGATATTCTCATCCAGTAGAAATGGAAGTGCCTGAAGGTCTTACTGTAGAACAAATAAGTAATACAGAAATTACTGTTAAAGGAATAGACAAAATAAAAGTAGGAGAATTTGCTGCAAATATTCGTAAAGTAAGAATGCCAGAGCCATACAAAGGAAAAGGTATTCGCTATAAAGATGAACATATTCGTCGTAAAGAAGGAAAGAAAGCTGCTAAATAGTAGGGAAGGAGTTTAGTATGATAAAAAAAGAATCTCGTAATAGTATGAGAATAATGCGTCATAAACGTATAAGAAATACGATCAGTGGTACAAAAGAAATACCAAGATTATGCATATTTCGTTCAAATACTGGAATTTATGCACAAATCATTAATGATGAAACAAAAACTACTCTAGTATCTGCTTCCTCATTAGATAAAGAATTAAATCTAACTAATGGTAGTAATATAGAAGCAGCAAAAATTGTAGGAAAAGCAATTGCTGAAAAAGCAAAAAAAGCTAAGATTACAAAAGTAGTATTTGATAGAGGTGGTTATCTTTATCATGGACGTGTAGCATCCCTAGCTGATGCAGCACGTGAAAATGGATTAGAGTTCTAAGGAGGGTATTTATGCAAAAGAGAAACTCAGAGCCCAAAAACAAAGAGTTTGAAGAATTAGTAATTGATGTAAAAAGCGTTGTTAAAGTTAACAAAGGAGGACGTCAAAGAAGATTCTCAGCTATCGTTGTTGTTGGAGATAGAAATGGAAGAGTTGGTCTAGGTATAGGTAAAGCAGCCGAAGTACCAGATGCAATTAAAAAAGCAATTCAAGCTGCGAATAAAAATATCATAAAGATACCTCTAATTGATGGACGTACAGTTGCTCATGAAGCAATAGCTAGAAGTGGTGCTGCAAGAGTAATCATCAAACCTGCACCAGCAGGTACAGGAATTATTGCTGGTGGCTCAGTTCGTGCTGTCCTAGAATTAGCAGGAATTCGTGATATTGTATCAAAATCACTTGGTGCAAGAACAAAATTAAACATGGCACAAGCAGCCATCAATGCACTAAAATCAATCAAAACACCAGAAGAAGTAGCAAAACTTCGTGGGAAAACAGTAGAGGAGATATTAGGATAATGAAATTACATGAATTAGAGAAAAATATCGGAGCTACTCATCCTAAAAAACGTGTTGGACGTGGTTCTGGTAGTGGACTTGGAAAAACAAGTGGAAAAGGTCAAAAAGGACAAAATTCTCGTAGTGGTGGTGGAGTAAATCCAGTATTTGAAGGTGGACAATTACCATTATATCGTCGTATACCAAAAAGAGGATTTAAAAATGCAAGATTTAAAACAGTATATGCATGTATTAATGTAGAAGAATTAAATCGATTTGAAGAGGGAACTGTTATAACCCCAGCATTATTAAGAGAAACAGGAATAATTAAAAATCAATTATCAGGTATTAAAATACTAGGACAAGGAAAGCTAGAAAAAAAATTAACTATTCAAGCACATAAATTTTCAAAGACAGCAATTGAACGAATCAATGAATCAGGAAGCAAGTACGAGGTGATCTAGTATGTCAAAAACCATGAAGCAACTATTTGCCCCTACTAATAAAGATATAAGAGGAAGATTAATATTTACATTGACTATTTTAGCAATATTTATTATTGGCTGTCAGGTACGAGTACCAGGAACAGAAAATGTAACAAGTAATTTAGGCTTCCTTGAATTATTAAATTCTATGGGTGGTGGAGCATTTAAAAACTTTTCAATATTTGCTTTAGGGGTTATGCCTTATATCACAGCTTCCATACTTATGCAACTACTAGAAATGGATATTATTCCATCCCTAGCAGAACTAGCAAAACAAGGACATACAGGAAGACAAAAACTAAATAGAATAACAAGATACTTAGGAATTGCATTAGCATTTATTGAAGGATATGCCTTTGCCTTCGCCTTTTATGGAAAGAATGGAACTCCATTCGAATACTTATATATATCAGTTATTTTAACTGCAGGAACAGCATTCCTATTATGGTTAGGAGATCAAATAAGTGAAAAAGGAGTAGGAAATGGATTAAGCTTGATTATAATGGCAGGTATTATTTCAACACTACCAGATATGTTTGTAACAGCCTTTCAAAGCTTAGTAACATTTGGAGATATTCAACAAACAACTTTTGGAATTGTAAAATTTGCTCTATTTGCAATAGTATATATGGCTATTTTAGTAGGAGTAATATTTATCCAAGAATCAGAAAGAAGAGTACCAATTCAATATGCAAATAAGTCAACATCTTCTGCAAAAGCAAATACATCATATATGCCCATAAAAATAAATACAGCGAATGTAATACCAGTAATTTTTGCATCAAGCCTGCTTAGTATACCAAGTATATTATCAGCAGTAATAAACAAAGAAGCATTTACCGTATTTGTAAGCAAGTATCTAAATTATTCAACTCCAGTTGGATTTATAATTTATGTAGTATTTATCTTTGTGTTCTCATACATTTATACATTTATTCAAATGAAGCCTGAAGAATTTTCTAAAAACTTACAAGAAAGTGGAGGATATATTCCAGGTATTAGACCAGGGAAAGATACAGAAAAATATCTTAGTAAAATATTATCAAGAATTACAGTACTTGGAGCCTTATTCTTAGTTGTAATTGCTGGACTCCCAATCATATTTTCTAAAGTAACAGATTTACCTACAAGTGTTTCAATTGGTGGAACAGGATTATTAATTGTTGTTGGTGTAGCATTAGAAACATATAAACAATTAGAAGGTAGTATGATTACAAGAAATTATAAAAAGGGATATAGTAGAAGATAAATGAAAAGTATAATGTTTATAGCCCCTCCCGCAGCAGGAAAGGGAACACAAGCTGAGATAATAGCAAATAAATATAATATTCCACATATTTCAACAGGAAATATTTTAAGAGAGATAGCCAAAGAAAATACAGAAATAGGAAATTATATTTATGAAACGATGTCAAATGGAGATTTAGTAAAAGATGAAATTACTTATAAACTAATAGAAAATAGACTATCCTTAAAAGATTGCAAAAATGGATATATAATAGATGGCTTTCCAAGGAATTTAGAACAAGCCATAAAATATGATGAAATATTAAAAAAAGTAGATTTAGAATTAGGTTATGTTTTTGCTCTAAATATAGATAAAAAAGAGTTAGAAAAACGAGTAATAGGTCGTAGAATATGTGAAAATTGTAATACAACCTATAATATCAATGAGGAGCATGAAATGCCCCGTATAGAATCAATTTGTGATATATGTGGTGGAAATTTGTATCAAAGGAAAGATGATAATTTAGATGCATTTGAAGCAAGATATAAAAATTATTTAGAACAAACTACAGATATCATCAAATACTATGAAGAAAAAAATATATTATATCATATAAATGGAAATGCATCAGTTGAAAAAATAGCACAAGAAATAGATAGTATTATAAGTAAAGAAGGTAAAAAAAATGATAACGATTAAAAGCGAAAGAGAGATTGCCCTATTAAAAGTAGCAGGTAATATTGTCTATAAAACACATCAGTATCTAAAACCATTTATCAAAGAAGGAATAACAACAAATGAATTAAATAATTTAGCAGAAAAATTTATTCTAAAAAATAATGCCACACCATCATTTAAGGGATATGAAGGATTTCCATCAGCCCTATGTATAAGTATAAATGAAGAGGTAGTGCATGGATTTCCAAGCGAAAGAAAACTAAAAAATGGGGATATAGTAACATTAGATATTGGAGCTTGTTTCAAGGGATATCATGGGGACTCTGCTTGGACATATCAAGTAGGAGAAATCAATGAAGAAAAAAGATATTTAATGGAACATACTGAAAAATCGTTATTTATTGGCCTAGAACAAATAAAACCAGGTAATAGGATAGGGGATATTGGAAGTGCCATAGAAATATATGCTAGAAATCACAATCTAGGAGTAGTAAAAGAATTATGTGGTCATGGAGTAGGAACAGATGTTCATGAACCACCTGACGTTCCAAACTATGGTATGCCAAATACTGGTCCTAGATTAAAAGTAGGTATGGTGATTGCAGTAGAACCTATGCTAACATTAAAACGTCCAGAAATATATTTAGAAGAAAATGACTGGACTGTAGTAACAAAAGATCATAGTCCATCAGCTCACTATGAACATACAGTTGTTGTAACTCAAGATGGATACGAAATATTAACAGGAGAGTGAAAAGATGGCTAAAGAAGCTACAATAGAAATGGAAGGTAAAGTTCTTGAAATTATACCAGGTGGAAAATTTAAAGTTCAACTTGATAATGGACACATTGTGGAAGCTCACGTTTCTGGTAAAATACGAATGCACTATATTCGCATCTTACCAGGAGATACCGTAATGATAGAACTATCGCCTTATGACTTAACACGTGGGCGTATTACCTATCGTAAATAATAGGAGGGAATTATATGAAAGTAAAAGCATCAGTTAAACCAATCTGTGCTGATTGTAAAGTAGTAAGACGAAAAGGTGTAGTTAGGATAGTTTGTAAAAAAAATCCTAAACACAATCAAAGACAAGGCTAATAGGAGGTGAAATAAATGGCACGTATCAAAGGTGTAGATATTCCAAATGATAAACATATAGTTATTTCATTAACTTATATTTATGGTATTGGAAGAAGCTTAGCAAGAAAAATTTGTAAAGAAACAGGTGTAGAACCAACAAAAAAAGCAGGAGATTTATCACAAGAAGAATTAATAAAGCTACGTGATGAAATAAATAATCATTTAACTGAGGGTGATTTACGCCGTGAAATAAATATGAATATCAAAACAAAAATGGAAATAAATTCATATGAAGGATCACGTCATAAAAAGGGATTACCAGTTAGAGGACAAAGAACAAATAGAAATGCTCGTACTCGCAAAGGCAAAGGAAAAGTAGTTGCAAATAAGAAGAAAGTTTAATGTGAAAAGGAGGGAAAACCATGGCTTATAAAACAAGAAAGAAAAAAGTTAAAAAGAATATACCTGAAGGTGTTGTACACATTCACGCAACCTTCAATAATACAATAGTAACGATTACGGATAAAGATGGTAACACAGTCAGCTGGGCATCAAGTGGTGCAATTGGTTTTAAAGGAAGTAAAAAATCAACACCATATGCCGCAGGAACAGCAGCAGAGCAAGCAGGAAAAGCAGCCTATGATATGGGAATGCGTAAAGTAGAAGTATATGTAAAAGGTTTAGGACCAGGACGTGAAACAGCAATTCGTTCACTTCAAACTGCAGGTTTAGAAATTACTGCAATTAATGATGTTACACCAATACCACATAATGGATGTCGTCCACCAAAACGCCCACGTGGTTAATTGTAAATCGATAAATAAAGGGAGGTTAGTTTCATGTTACAATTTGAAAAACCAATATATAAAATTACAGATTCAATAGAAAGTAATTTCTATGGAAAGTTTGAGTTAGAACCATTAGAAAGAGGTTTTGGAACAACTTTAGGAAATGCTTTAAGAAGAGTAATGTTATCATCACTTCCAGGTAGCGCAATTAGTAGTATTAAAATAAATGGAATATTACATGAATTCCAAACAATCGAAGGAGTAAGAGAAGATGTAGCAACAATTATACTAAATTTAAAAGGTGTTGTTATAAAAAATTATTCCAATGTTCAAAAAATAATTAGATTAAGTGCAAATAAAGAAGGAGAAATCACAGCAGGGGACATTGAATGTGATTCAGAAATAGAAATTATCAACAAAGATAAAGTAATAGCCACATTAAGCAAAGGAGCTTCATTAGATATAGAAATGACAGTATCGAATGGACGTGGATATGTTGATAGTGAAATGAACAAACAGTTATTTGAAAATAGAGCAACAGGTATTATTGTAATGGATACCTCTTATTCTCCTATAGAAAGAGTATCATATGAAGTAGAACCAGCACGAGTAGGACAAGATGAAAGCTATGATAAACTAATATTAGAGGTATGGACAAATGGTTCTATTAAACCAGAAGAAGCTATAGCTCTAGCATCACGCATTTTAATTGAACACTTTGGATTACTTACTGATCTTTCATCTATAGCAGATGTTACAGGTATGATGATAGAAAAAACAGAAGATCCAAAAACAAAGGCTTTAGAAACATCTATTGAAGATTTAGATTTTTCAGTACGTGCCTATAACTGTTTAAAAAGAGCAGGAATTCATACACTACAAGACTTAGTAAATAGAAGTGAATCGGATATGATGAAAATACGCAATTTAGGTAAAAAATCATTAAAAGAGGTATTAGATAAAATAAAAGATATGGGTCTAACTTTACAAGATGAAGACTAAAATAAGGAGGTAAAATTATGGCATATAGAAAATTAGGTCGTGATAACAAACACAGAAGAAGCATGCTAGCAACCTTAACAAAAGAAGTTATCATGAAAGAAAGTATAACAACAACAGAAACACGAGCTAAAGAAACTCGCAAATTTGTAGATAAAATGATAACTTATGGAAAAAAAGGCGATTTAGTATCTAGAAGAAAAGCATTAGCATTTTTACATAATGACAAAGATGTTGTAAATAAAATATTCAATGATCTAGCAAAAAGATATGAAAATAGAAATGGTGGTTATACTAGAATACTTAAATTAAAAGAACGTCGTGGAGATGATAGCCTAATTGTAATGTTAAAATTAGTTGACGAAGAAAATAGTACAAGTGAGGAATCAAAATAAAAGTTTTGAACAAATAGGATTAGATGTAGACAGAAAGTGTTTACATTTTTCTTTTGCTAAAAAAACAAAAGAAAAAATAGGATTAGTCGCTTTCAAATTTAATAGAATTAATATATAATAAGGCTAGAAGAGGTGAAATACCATGAAAGCATTAATAACTGGTGCATCCTCTGGTCTAGGACTAGAAATGGCAAAATATTTAGCAAAGAAAAAATATGAACTTATTTTAGTAGCACGAAATAAAGAAAGATTACAAGAAATACAAAACTCGCTTCCAACAAAAACAATGATAGTAGCAATGGATTTAAGAGAAGAACAAAAAATAAAGGAACTATATGTAATTGCTCAAAGTGAAGACATTGATATTTTAATTAACAATGCTGGCTTTGGCAAATGTGCTCTGTTTAAAGATATAGAATTAAAAGAAGAGTTAGATATGATAAACACAAATATAAAAGCTGTACATATGTTGACAAAACTCTTTTTAAAAGAAATGGTAAAAAAAGATAGAGGTTATATTTTAAATGTATCTTCATCTGCCGCATTTCTACCAGGAGGACCATTAATGTCAACATATTATGCAACAAAAAGCTATATCCGAAGTTTAACAGAAGGAATTTGGTATGAATTGAAAAAAATGGATAGTAAAGTATCAATATCTTGTTTGCTACCAGGTCCGACAGACACCAACTTTAATAAAGTAGCAAATGTCATGTTTAGCGTAAAACCGATGGATAAAAAAATAGTGGCCAAATATGCTATAGATGAAATGTTTAAAAAAAAATTATTAATTATACCAGGATATAAAATGCATTTAGCCAAATTCTTTCAAAGATTTTGTAGTGATAAAATGTTATTAAAAATAATTTATAAAATTCAAAAGAAAAAAATAACAAAAAAGAAAGAAAAAGATACCACTATTTCACAAAATAACTTATAATAAATACTACAAGTAGGTGATAATATGCCAAAAATTAGCAATATAATAGAAGTAAAAAATTTAACATATAAAAATATACTCCAAAATATAAATTTAGTAATACCAAAAGGAAAATATATAGCAATATCAGGAACAAATAGTGCAGGAAAAACAACACTTATAAAACTACTTTCTACAACATTAACTATAAAAGATTGCATCTTTTTCAAACAAAAAAAAATAGAAGAAATTAATAAGAAGACAATTTTTCAAGAAATAGGACTTATCTTTCCCGAAGAAAAACAAAAATTTATAAATGCAACAGTAGAAGAAGAAATATTTTACATTTTAGAAAATACAAATATGGAACAAAAAAAGAAGATTGAAAAATATCAAAAAATAATTAAAATGATAAATATAGAAAATATTTTAACAAAAAATCCAAATGAACTAACCCATATCAATTATATAAAACTGCTATTAGCAACAGCACTAATCAGTACACCTTCAATACTGTTAACAGATAATATATGTTCCAATTTAACAAAAAAAGAAAGAAAAGAATTACTTGAAATATTAAAGTTATTGAACAAAGAAGAAAAATTAACAATCATAATGGCAACGAATAATTTAGAAGAAGTATTAGAAGCAAATTATTTATATATATTAAATAAGGGAAAAATAGCAATGGAAGGCACACCTTTAGAAGTATTAAAACAAGATAATAAACTAAATAAATTAGGCTTAGAGTTACCACTTATGGTAGATTTATCAGTAAAATTACATGATTATGACTTATTAAAAGACATTATAATCGATATGGACAGGATGGTTGATACTTTATGGAAATAAAATTAACAAACATAACATATGAAGAGTTCAAAAAAATAAATATAACAATAAAAAATGAAGGAATTATAGGAATAACAGGAGAAGGAAATACAACACTTTTGAAAATAATAACAGGAATGCTAGACAATAAAGGATCCATAACATATGATAAAGAAAAAATAACAAAACAAAATAAAATAGAAGTAAGTAAAAAAATAAGTTATATTTCAAAGAAATTTAAAAATGATTATAACAAGGCTACCATAGAAGAATACATGAATTATATGATTTATTATCATAAATTAAATATAAAAGATCCAAAGAAAAAGATAATAGATTCTCTAAAAATAGTAGACTTAAAAGAAAATTATTTAGAAAGAATAATGTCAACATTATCCACAACAGAAAAGAAAAAATTTCAAATAGCATTAGCTTTAATTACAAATCCAAAAATAATATTAATTGAAGAACCATTTAATGATTTTGATGCAGAAAATCGGAAAAGAATATTAAGATTATTGACTCAATTAAATGAAAAATACAAAATAATGATTATAATTGCAACTACGAATAGTGATATTCTTTATAAATATACAAAAAATATAATTATTATAAAAGACTACAAAATATTTAAAAGTGGAAAGAGTAAAGAAATTTTTGAAGAGGTAGAAGATCTACTAGCAGAAAAAATAGAAATACCAGATATTGTAAAATTAGCTTACAAAATCAAAAAAGAAAAAGATATTCACATAGATTATCATAGAGATGTAAGAGATTTAATGAAAGATATTTATAAACATGTATAATTTTTCCACAGAATCTGTGGAAAAAGTTAGTAGGTGAAGAAAATGAGATATTTAATAAAATTTTCTTATGATGGAACGAATTATGCTGGGTTTCAAAAGCAACCAAACGAAAATACAATAGAAAAATGCTTAGAAACAGCAGCAACAAAAATTAATAATAATCAAAAAACAACAATTACAGCAACAGGCAGAACAGATAAACATGTACATGCAAAATGTCAGTACGCTCACTTAGATATCACAGTAAATATAACACCACCTAAATTAAAAAGGGCTTTAAATAGTAACTTACCAGAAGATATTTATATAATAGAAGCTCATCTTGTAAAGGAAGACTTTCATGCAAGATATAATGTAGTAGAAAAAACATATAAGTATTATATAAACCTAGGAGAATACAATCCACTAGAAAGAAATTATGTCTATCAGTACAATTATAAATTAAATATAGAAGCGATGAAAGAAGGTATAAAATATTTAATAGGTATACATGACTATAGAGCATTTGTAACAGAAAGCAAAGATATAGAAAATTGTACAAGAACAATTATAAAAGCCACCATCGAAGAAGATAAACAAGATAAGAACAAATATATTATTACCTTTACAGGAACAGGTTTTATGCGTTATCAAGTAAGAAATATGGTGGGTCTTTTAATTAGAATAGGAGAAAATAAAAAACAACCAATAGAAGTAAAAAAAATATTAGAAAGTAAATCAAGAAAAAAAAATGGTTATACAGCAAAAGCAGAAGGCTTGTATTTAGAAGATGTAAAATATAAAAACTTAGAAAAAAATATAATAAAGTTATAATTTATGAACTATAATAGCAAAAATGATAATTTAATATTATTGACATTTAACAAATATCATGATAGCATAAGCACATCAAGGAGGAAAATAAATATGAATAAACTAAAAATAACAGATATAGCAAAATTGAAAAAAGTTTTTAGCTTGTCCTTAACAATATCGATGTTGTCTTTAACAGGTTGTAGTTCAAAAAATGAAACAGGATGTGATTTACAATTTGAACATGCACATCGCTATGTAAATGAAGAAACGGGGTTTTCTCTATATGCTACTTCAGAAATACTATATTACGAATCATATACAAGAAAGAACAAATTTTCTTCTAAATTATCCTTTATGTGGACTGAAGATTATACTACCAAACAAGAATATTTAGAAGATTCTGAAGTTAGCTCACACAGAAAGTTTTTAATTAAAGATAATATTGATGCATTATATAAAGATGTTGAAAAAAATATTCCTTATATTGAATATGAATATGAAAGAACTTCTCACGCTCGAATTGGAGGGGTGGTTACCTCATCAAAAAAATTAAGATATACGACAGATTCTAATCATAAAAATTTGACAGGTAGAATAAGAGATGTAAATTATCAATATATTGCTTTTGGAAATATAAAAAAAGAAGATGGTAGCACTTATTGGTCATATAATAAAGTAGATACGATAGAAGAGTTAATAGAAAACATTGATAAATACCCTTACCTTAAGCCTGATTATTATAAAGAAGAAAAATACTCAGAACCATACGTATACACGAAGAAAAAATAAATAGATGAAATAATAACTATCAAATGATACACATTACATAAATTCTAAACACTTTAATAAAAATAATAATGAAAAACTAGCAAAAAACTTGATTTTAGGATAGTTATTTAGTATAATCTAAACTGGTACATTGAAATATCCCCACATAAATTAAACCGTGGGAAAGTTTAATTTAAGTAATGGATAAAGGAGAATTTTTTATGACAAGTTATATGCAAAAAAAAGAAGAAGTATCACGCAAGTGGTATGTAATTGATGCAACAGATGTTCCTCTAGGACGTATTGCGAGTAAAGCTGCACATATTTTAAGAGGAAAACACAAAGCAACTTATACGCCTCATATTGATTGTGGAGATTATATTATTATTATAAATGCTGAAAAAGCAAAATTAACAGGTAATAAACTAGATAAGAAAATATATTATAATCATTCACAACATCCAGGTGGATTAAGAGAAAGAACAGCAAGAGTAATGCAAGAAAAATATCCAGTAGAGATGGTAGAACGTGCAGTAAAAGGAATGTTACCAAAAAACCGTTTAGGACGTTCTATGTATAAAAAGCTATTTGTTTATACAGGTAATGAACATAAACATAGTGCACAAAAACCAGAAATAATGGAGGTTAAATAATGGCAAAAGATAGTAAAAAAGTATATACTGGAACAGGTAGAAGAAAAACAAGCGTTGCTCGCGTAAGTTTAACTCCAGGAACAGGAAAAATTACAGTAAATGGTCGCGATGTAAATGAATACCTACCATATGAAGTACTAGTAATGGATTTAACTCAACCATTAGAGTTAACAGGTACAAAGGAAATATTTGATGTAGATGCAAAAGTAGCAGGTGGAGGTTTTTCTGGACAAACAGGAGCTATTCGCTTAGGTATTGCAAGAGCATTATTACAATATGACTCATCTACACCATCTGACTCAGAAAATAGCTTTAGAAAGAAACTAAAGAAAGCTGGATTTATTACACGTGACTCTCGCAAGAAAGAACGTAAAAAGCCAGGATTAAAGAAAGCACGTCGTGCACCACAATTCTCAAAACGATAATATTCAAACATTTAAACCTCATAAATGCAATCGCTATGAGGTTTTTTAATATTAAATCATATGTAAATATACAAGTAGAATATATACAATTCTATCAAAAAAGGAAAAAATAGCTAAGAAAATAGTAAAAATGAGAGAAAAAAGAATGCTTAAATATGACCGAAAAATGCACGGCAGAGAATTATGGGCAAAAATAGAAGTTTTAGAAAATGTACAAACTCCTTTATTTAAATAAAAAACAAAAATAAAGGAGAAAAATATGAATTATGAAGATAAAAAAATAGTGGGAATTATTGCAACGAATGTTGAAGCAAAAATAGCCTTAAATGTAATAGGTCACCTTGCAGTAGCCATTGGAAAATATTCAGATAAAGAAATAATGGGACAACCAAATATTATAGATAAATCAGGAATAAATCATATAGGAATTAGTAGATTTCCATTTATAGTAACAAAAGTCAAGGAGAACAAATTAAAAACAGCTATAGAAAAAGCCAAGAAAAATTCAAAATTATTAGTGGTAGATTATCCAAGAGAAATGTTAGAAACTAGAACAGACGAAGAACTTGTAATAGCATTAAACCAAAAAGAAAATGAACAATTAGAATACTTAGGAGCAGTAATATATGGTAATACAGAAGATGTAAATGAAATTACAGGTAAGTTCCAATTATGGAAAATAGAAGAATGAAAAAATAAATAAGTAAACACTAAATAAAAGAATCGAGCTATAAGTAAAATCTTATAGCTTTTTTGCGTCAAAATAACAAAATATACATATAATGATATGAGGAGAGAATAATGTTAAAATTAACACTTTTACAACAAATGCTAATAGTATCAATCGCTATGAGTACAATAACATGTACTTTTGTTCAAAAAACAAAAAAATATTTACCTTGCTCCAGTTGTTTATCCTTTTACAGCCTAGTAATAAATATGTTTTTTGGAATAGTTTTTTGTAAAACTTTTACAAAAATTTCTTTTCCAGAAAGCTTATGGATAGGTCTTTTCAGTTTTCTAGGTGCAGATACAATATATAAATCACTTGAAGGAAAGTTAGCATCATATAAAAATTTAATAGATAAACAAATAATAGAAGTAAAAAAAGAAAACTTAATAAGAACAGGAAGTGAAGATTGATGGAAAAACCAATATATCCTAGTAAATATATGAGAATAACTCAAGGATTTGGAGAAGGCAGCCATATGGGAGGTTTTGCCATAGATGAAGCAGGAAAGGACACAGGAATAGATGATTTGTTTGCACCTTTTACAGGTATGATAAAAAAAATATATCAAAGTGATGCAAATGAGATATGGTTTGAAAGCTTAGAACCTGTAGAATATCCAGATGGTACAATAGATTACATGAATATTCTAATGGCACATGATAATGATGTAACTGATTTATATATAGGAAAAGTAATAAAACAAGGAGAAAAATTATATCAAGAAGGAACAAAGGGTATTGCAACAGGTGCACATTGTCATATGGAATGTGGCTTAGGTAAATTTTCAGGAAGTGGTTGGTATAAAAACAGCTATGGAAACTGGGTAATAAAAAATGGAAAAAATCCAACAGAATGTTTATGGATAAATGATGAAATAACAATAATAGATAGTCATGGATATAATTTTAAAAAGATAGAAATACAACAACAAGAAGAAAAAGAACCAGAGCCACCTATAGAAGAAGAAAAAAAAGAAGAGCAAGAAGAAAATTCACCTACAAAAGAGGAAGAAAAAACGCCTGACAAATCAGAAGAGGAAAAAGAAAATAATGAGGAAGAAGAAAAAGATATAAAGTTAATATTTAGCTGTGAAAAAGATGATTTATATGCAATTAGATTAAAAAAAGGACAAGATTTATACTTAAAAAAATAAGCCTACAAGACTTATTTTTTTAACCTAATCCTACATCAAGCAACATCATAATAGTAAAACCAATAAGTGTAACAATAGTCATTAAAGTTCGATTTTTATTTTTTTGACTCTCAGGTATTAAATCACCAACAGCCACATAAAACATAGCCCCAGCCGCCATAGCTAGTAAATAAGGCAAAATAAATTTAATCTTTATAACTAAAATGGCACCAAGCACTGCACATATGGGTTCCACTATAGCACTAAGTTGACCTATAAAAAAGGCTTTAAATCTACTATATCCTTCTCTCCTAAGAGGAAGACTAACAGCACAACCTTCTGGAAAATTTTGAATACCAATTCCTAAAGCTAAAGTAAGAGCAGACATTAAACTAGAACCAGTAATATTATAAACTAAAGATCCAAAACCAACTCCCATAACTAAACCTTCAGGAATATTGTGAATTGTAATAGATGTAATTAACATAATACATCTTTTTTTTCGATCTGTAGTATTAGCTTCTCTTCTTCGATCAATATAATTAAAAAGCAAATCACTAAGATAAAGCAGCAATACACCAAGTAAAAATCCAATAGAAACTACTAGAAAAGAAATGGAATGCAAACTTTCTGCCATCTCTATCGCTGGTTCTATTAAAGAAAAGAAACTAGCAGCAATCATAACACCTGCAGAAAAACCAAGCATAGAATCCATAAAAGTATCATTAGTCTTCTTGAAGAATATTACAACTGCAGCTCCTAGTAAGGTCACACTCCAAGTAAATATTCCAGCAATTAAAGCCTGATAAATAGGAGAAAGGTTTATAAAAAAATCTATCATAACAAACTCCTCTATAATAGTATATAAAACTCACTAAAAATAGTTTGGGCTCGAATAAAGTAAGACTTCAATTTGTAAAAAGAAATTAAATGGTAAAAGACTAACAAATCCATACTTAAAAGAATTTGAAAGAAGATACCAAGAAGAAAATATAGGATATACAAAAGAGGAAAGAAAAAAATAAAACCGATAAATTAAGAAAATCAATGGTAAAACTTGTATGAATTTCCTTGAAAAAAACAGCTTTTATAGATATAATTATCATAGGAAAAGAATAGAAAGTAAAGTACTAAATGGGGTGCAGATATGATAGTTAGATTAATAAAGCGAACCAAAATATATAATTTTCCTTTGCCAACAACAATATCTGGAACCTTTTGGATAACAGATATGGATGGATTAGGAAATACAAAAAACCTAATAAGTATAGAAGCAAAAGATGATTTATGGTTTTTAAAAAGTAACTTTGATGCCAAAATCATATCCAATAATAAAGAATTAGACTCTGTAATTTTAAAAGAGTATAATTTATATTTTATTAGAATAAAT
The DNA here is from genome assembly GCA_022793235.1 of Bacilli bacterium. Lineage (GTDB taxonomy): Bacteria > Bacillota_I > Bacilli_A > RF39 > UBA660 > UBA2730. The sequence goes on from JAAWCL010000060.1 coordinate 16,199, forward strand.
AATGAAAATGACTATATCCTATTATATTGTTCTCCCTCTATTGATCAATACAATATTAGATTAAAAGTAAATACCCAAGGAACAATTTTAATAGGTAACAACAAAGATGCTCAAATAAATTATAATTATCCATTAGTATCAAAAAAGCATGCGATATTAACATATAATGAAAATACATGGTATATACAAGATTTAAATAGTAACTATGGTACCTATGTGAACAATGAATTAGTAATGCAAAAAAGACTTTATCATGGGGATATTGTTTTTATAATGGGATTAAAGATAATTGTACTTGGAAATACAATTATAATAAACAACATAGGAGACTTAATCAAAATAGACAATAGATTATTTTCGGCCATAAGTCCAATAGTACAACCTATTATAAATGAAGATAACATTTTAGAAGAAAATATAGAACTGTATAAAGAAGAAGATTACTTTTTTAGGTCTCCTAGATTTAAGGCAGGTATTGAACCTGTAGAAATTATCATTGATCCACCCCCATCCAAGGAAAAGGTGGATACCACCCCACTACTTTATGTAATAGGGCCAATGATTAGTATGGGAATGGTTTCTTTGATGATGGGATACTCATCTATATCAAACGTAATTTCGGGAGAAAAGGATATCTATTCTGCACTGCCAAATATAATTATGTGTATAGCTATGCTCCTAACAATGATTTTTTGGCCATTACTAAATAAAAGTTATCAAAAAAAGCAATCTCTAAAAAGAGAAAATCTTCGCCAAGAAAAATACAAAGAATACATCAATGAAAAAAGAAATACAATTCATAATGAAATGGAAAAAGAACGTCAAGTACTCTTGGAAAATTACCTACCCTTAGAAGAATGTTACAATATTATTATGAATAGAAAAAGATCACTTTGGGAAAGAGAAATTGATCAAAACGACTTTCTAGATTTAAGATTGGGACTTGGAAGTACAACTTTTAAAGGAATAGTAAAATATCCAGAAGAGCGATTTTCATTAGAAGATGATAACCTAAGAAATTTAGTATTTGATCTAGGAAAAGAATCAAAAGAATTAGAAAATGTTCCAATTAATTTATCCTTCACTAAAAACAATATTTCTGCAATTATAGGAGATGGAAAACAAAAAACATATTTTATTAATGGGTTAATTTTACAACTAATTACATTTCACAGCTATAATGATTTAAAAATAGTAGTTTTTACAAATAAAAGAAACGAAAGTAAATGGGAATACTTAAAATCTCTCCCTCATATTTGGAATAATTCAAAAACAGTTAGATATTTCGCCACAAACTATGATGAAGCAAAAGAACTATCGCTAAATTTAGAACAAGTATTTCAATCTAGAAAAAGTAATAATACAAATAATGATTATATAAAAAATACAAGAGATTATACTAATTTTCAACCTTATTATTTCATTATAATTGATGACTTTAAAGCAGTTCGAGAACTAGAAATAATAAAAGACATCTGTAATGAAAAAACAAATATTGGTTTTACTCTTACAATAATAAATAATAGACTTACAAATTTACCAAATGAATGTCACACTTTTATTAGTATAGGAGATAAAAAATCTGGTGTATTTGAAAATGAACTAGTTTCAAATAAGCAAAAGGAATTTATTGCAGACTATAATTTAAATATAGATATGTACCAATGTATAAAACGTCTAGCAAATATTCCAATTGAAATAGAAAAAGAAAATAGTAGTTTGCCTACCATGTTAAGCTTCCTAGAAATGTATGATGTAGGAAGAATTGAACAATTAAATATTATAGAAAAATGGAAAAATAGTAATGCCACAAAAAGTCTACAAGCACCAATTGGGATAGATAAAAATAGAGAACTATTTAAATTAGATTTACATGAAAAAGCGCATGGACCCCATGGATTGATAGCAGGAATGACAGGATCTGGAAAAAGTGAATTAATAATCACCTACATCTTATCTATGGCAATTAACTATACCCCAAATGAAGTAAATTTCATCCTTATAGACTATAAAGGAGGCGGACTTGCAGGTGCTTTTGAAAATAAAGAAGCAGGTATAAAGTTACCCCATCTAGCAGGTACAATTACAAACTTAGATACAATAGAAATGAAAAGAAGCCTGGCCTCCATTCAAAGTGAGTTAAGAAGAAGACAAAGAATATTTAATGAAGCAAGAGATACCCTAAGCGAAAGCACAATTGACATTTACAAATACCAAACTTTATTTAGAGAAAATTTAGTAAAAATTCCAGTACCCCATTTGTTAATCATATCAGACGAGTTTGCAGAACTAAAAGATCAACAGCCAGACTTTATGGATGAACTAATTTCTACAGCACGTATAGGAAGAAGCTTAGGTGTACACCTAATATTATCTACCCAGAAACCAGCAGGAGTAGTAAATGATCAAATTTGGTCAAACTCGAAATTTAGAATTTGCCTAAAAGTACAAGATAAATCAGATAGTATGGATATGATTAAATGTGCAGATGCAGCCGCTCTTAAAGAAACAGGAAGATTTTATTTACAAGTAGGATATAATGAATTATTTGCATTAGGGCAGTCCGCTTTTTCGGGAGCAAAATACTATCCAATGGAAAAAAGATATAAAAAAATTGACGAAAGAATAGAATTTATTGATTCAGTTGGAAATGTAATAAATAGTATTGATAGTGCAAATAGAAAAATTACAATAAAAGCAGAAGGAGAAGAAATAACAAGCTTAGTAAGATATATTTCTAAACTAGCACAAGAAGAAAATCTATCTACAAAAAAATTGTGGCTAGATAAAATACCAGAGTATATCTATATAGAAGAGTTAAAAGAAAAATACAACTATATTGCTCAAGAAAATAATATCAATCCAATAGTCGGAGAATATGACGATCCAAATAACCAATATCAAGGATTACTAACACTCCCTATATCAAAAGATGGAAACACTTGTATTTATGGCTCAGCAGGAACAGGAAAAGAATTAATGATTTCAACAATTATTTATTCAACAATTACAAATCACTCTCCTAAAGAAGTAAATTTTTATTTATTAGATTTTGGAGCAGAAACCCTAAGAGCTTTTAAGGAAGCACCTCAAATAGGAGAAGTAATTTTTAGTAATGAAGAAGAAAAAATAGCAAATCTATACAAATTCTTACAACAAGAATTAGAAAAAAGAAAGAAACTACTAGTAGACTATAATGGAGATTTTAAATTTTATCTAAATCACAGTGGACAAAAATTGCCATTAATAATTGTAATAGTGAATAATTATGATGCATATGGAGAAATATACGAAACCTATGAAGATATTTTTAGCACACTAACAAGAGAAGGTGCAAAATATGGAATCACTTTTATCATAAGTGCTGCGACTACTACATCCATAAGATATAAATTAAGACAAAACTTCAAACAAAGTTTAGTACTACAATTTAATGATGTATCAGACTATACCTCAATACTTGGAAATATACACAAAAAATATCCATCTAAAATATATGGTAGAGGATTAATTCGCCAAGAAGATGTATATGAATTTCAAACTGCATATCCATATAAAAAAGAAAGAATGTTTGAATATTTAAAAACAATAAGTAAAAAATTAGCAGAGATATTTGAAGAAAAAGCTAAAAAAATTCCTACATTACCAAAGAATATCACACATACATTAGTAAGAAATGCTCTAAACAATTTAAAAACGATACCAGTAGGAATAGAAAAGGAAAGCTTGCAAATTGCAAGTATAGATTGCCTAACAAATTATAATTATATTATATCAGGAAATGATCTATCTATATATATGCACTTTATAAATAATCTATATAAATCATTTTCATTTATAGATGAAAGAAAAGTCATCATAATTGATACATTAGACATAATTCAAGATGCATTAAACAACACCCTATTAGTAAATCAAGATTTTAATATAATTATCAAGAAATTAAATGAAGATATAAAAAATCAAGTCAATATATATAAAATAAATAACTACCAAAATAATACATTACAGGACAAAGACAAAGTAACAGTAATGATACTAGGAATAGAAAATTTATTATCTAAACTAGATACAGATACAAAAAGTGAATTTACAACAAACATTATTGATGCAAAAAATTTAAATACATATAACTTTGTTATAATTGAATCATCAGAAAAATTAAAAAATATGGCTTACGAAAATTGGTACAAAAAAACAATAGACCCATCTAATGGATTGTGGCTTGGAAGTGGCGTATTAGACCAATATACAATAAAATTAGCAATATCCCCTCGAACATTAAGGCAAGAGTTAAAACAAGGTTTTGCAGTCTTAGTAGTCAAAGGAAGACCATTTATAATTAAATTACTAGAAGGAGAAATAGAAAATGAATAACAACAATAAGATACTAATAGAAATCTATCTCCCAACTTTTGAAAAAAGATATGATGTATTTATTCCAATCAATAAAAGAGTAGGAACAATAAAACAATTAATAGAAAAATTATTAATAGAAATGTCAGATATTACTTATAAAATCACAGAAGGAACCAATCTTTATAGTAAAGATACTGGAAATATTTATGATGTACAAATGTTGATAAAAGATACAGATATAAAAAATGGTTCAAAACTAGTTTTAATATAAGGAGAAATATGGAAAATTTACAACTATATATAAGTGAAATAGACACAATTTATACATGCTTAGATAGATTAGAAACCTTATGTCCTAACAAAGATAACTTAAACTTTATTAATAATTTAAAAGAATATCAGGAAGAAACAATTAATTATAAAAAGAACATAGAAATAGAATTAATAAAGGAAATGCAAGTTCAAAAACAAAGGTTGGAGGCAGAATAAATGATAGGAAATATTACTTATGAAGACTATCAAAAAATCATAGTAATTTTAGAAAACTCAAATAACAATTTAAAAAAAATCATAGAGTATTATACCAAAGGAAATATAAAAGTATCATCAATGAAAATAAATAGATTTACAGAAGAGTTAGAAAATTATATAGAATATCTAAAAAGTACCTATAAAATCAATATAGATGCAGATAAAGCCTTAATAACTTTAAGAGAATTAAATAAATAATAAAAAGAACAAAATGAACCATTCTAAATACAAAATAGATTTAGAATAAGATTCTATTATGTTCTTTTTTATTATACATATTTTTTTACAATACATTTTGGAAAATAATAATCCAGTATTTGTAAACAGCTACAACCACTATTAGCAAGCTCAGAGCTACCACTAATAGAAAGACCAAACCCACTACCACATCCTCTAGTAATAAATTTAACACTATTATCATTAATTAAAACAGTCATATCACAAGAAGTTAATCCTAAGGATTGGCTAAACTCCTCACCAGAAAAAAACTTAGAACCAATTTGTAATTTACGAACGCGATTACCAGAAGTAAGTTCCATTATTTTGAAACTTTTAAATTCATCCTTTTTTATATGAAGTAAATTCTCTAGCTTTTTATAGGTAAATTCTCGAATATTAATATATTTAGGAGAAAGTAAATCCCATAAACTATAACGTTTCTCTAAATATGGATATCGACTATCCTCCTCAGTAAAACCATTATTTACAAGATGAATAAATGGAAGTATATACTGATTATTATAAGTAATAAAAAAACAATCTGTATCACGAATCGCATTCTCTAATTTTTTGTACATATCTTCATAATTATCAATAAACAGTAATTTATAATAAGAAGCATCCTTATACGTTGCAAATAAGTCATGATCTGAAATAAATCCATCTACTTCCATTTTATAATAAGCATAAGTCCTATATAAAATAGAAAGAGCCTTTATAACTTCCTCAGGATAATGATAACAATTATTATGAAACAACACACCAAGCAAATAATCTCTCAAAGTAATAGAATAATCCATTCCGTCTCTTCTTAATGTAACCAAATAGTTAACATTAAAATAATCACTTTTATCATCAAGAACTTCTATATTGATATCCTTATTCTTAATATTAATATTTTTAACAATAATTCCATCTACAACAATAAAAACATCGTCCCCATCATAATCAATATTACGAGTCTTAATATAATCTTTAACCTTATTTTCAAGAGTAGTAGCATCACATTCACCAAGTTCCAGAGAAGCTTCTTCATTCATAGTAAGATATAAGTATAAAGCCTGATTACCATTTTGATTTACAATTTCATATCTATAAAACATATTATCACCTAACAATAGTATGGTAAATATTTTTATAGATATACAAGAAACTAAAATTCAAATTTTTTATATTTTATTTTTTTACTACAATCAAGACCAGTTAAATAACTTTTATTAGAAAAAACAGTATCAAGTAAAATATCTTCACTATCAAAAAACAAATTAACCTTATAAATGATAGAGACTGCCTCTTCTAAAGCATCATTATATAGATCAAAAAAACTTTTTGTACTCTGAATAGATAAATCAATAGGATTATACCAAGTCTGATGAAGAAGATTTAAATAATTGGTATTATCTGGCATATAATGATAAGATAAACAAGAAAACTTAAATGTAGAACGACTAGTAAATAAATCAATAATTTTATAACAAAACTTTTTAATTCCTAAAGAATCATATCGATATTTAAAAAGAAAGGATTTCATTTGCCTTAAAGATTGGTAATAAATAGTAGACATATCATCTATAGAAAAGACAGCAGAAAAAGAATGATCAATAACCTCATCTAAAGAAGTAGAAAAAGGACTTAAATCAAAACAATACTTATCAGTTCTAAAATGAAAAGGTTGTGTATTATGCATTTTCTCTTTAATAATAATATTATCAAGATAAGTTTCCATATAGGCATGACCACAATTATATTTATAAGAATTGATATCATTTTTATCCATTTCACCAGTTTTATAAATAACAAATGGGTGAACAATACTATCTAATACATAATGACAAACAAAGCCATATAAAAAAGAAAGAACTTCACTACAATTATAAAGTTGATTATCCTTTATATAATGACACATATATAGGAAAAAGTCCTGTGATTTATGTGTATGGAAATAATATTGAAAATCTCGTATATTTTTACCTCTCTTAAAATTTTCTATATTATAAAACATGAAAGGATCAGTGTTTTGACCAAACATTCTAAATTTTACCAAATCACAAGAATCTATTGTTCTATGAAAATCTTTTATTTTTTTATAAACCTCCATACAAAAATAAGCATGACAAACAGTAGCAGGCATATTTTCATCTCCTCATTAAAAAATATGATAACAAATATTATTATAACAAAACTTTAATAGAAACAAGAATATATTTTATAACTATTCCCAAAATACAGGGGAACAGTACCTAAACTAACTAAGTATTCCTATATTAATTGAACTATTTTTCAAGTTATAAGTAAATGATTTTATCTCATCAATTAAGACCTGCCAATAACTTTAAGAAAAAAACAGTTTAAGTAATTGTTATATATAAAGCTGAGTACACATAAATTATGTATTTTCAAAAAAACTTACAATTTAAGCTTTTTAATCAATAATTTTCACAAAATATTCACATATCTATCATATTATGTTATAATAAGAAATGAATTTAAGTGGTAGGAGGAAAATTTAATGAAAAAAAGAAAACTATTATTAAGTACTTTAATAGCATTAGGCTTATTAACAACAATGACTGGATGCGGACAAGACAATAAAAAAGGGAATACGAATAATGACAAAAAAACAGAAGAAAAAAATAAAATGAAAGGAAAATGTACTGCAGTAGATTGCATGAAACAAATAGAAATTAATAGTACAATAGAACAGATTAATGAAATAACAGGAGTAGAAGGAAATTTAACAAATGAAACGAAAAAAATCTATGAATATGATCTAGGAGACGAAGATAAAATTATTGTAGAATATGGATCAAGTGAAGTAGCAACAATAAAAGCAGAGTTTACAAGAAGTAAAATAGCAGATAAAAATGTAGATTTATCAAAATCAGAAGAATTGAAAGCAAAAGTAAACGCTGGAATAAATTATGAACAATTTAAAGCAGAAATAGGAAATGTAGAAGGAATAATTGTTGAAAAATCAGAAGACAATACAAGATATATGTGGGTATCTAAAAAAGGTGGCTACATAAGAGCAAACTTTAGAAATAGAGACAATATCTGTACCTTCTTTACAGGAATGACAGATAGAAAATAAAAAAATCAAAAACTATAAGCAAAAACATTTGCTTGTAGTTTTTTTATAAATAAAATAAAAGCAAATATAGAACATAAAAGAGAAGAAAAAGGAAGAAAAATATTATAATGCAGAAACTGTAAATAGGATAAATAAGCCCGATTATTCACAAATTTTTCATAGTTGCACGAAAAAAAATATGTTATAATGATACCAGGTGAGAAAATGGTAGAGAAGCATTTTAGAAATTTAGAAGAACAAATTGAAATACTAAAAAATAAAGGTTTAAAAATAAATAATGAAAGTTATGCAAAAGATGTTTTATTAAGAGAAAATTATTTCTTTTTAAATGGATATAGATATCTATTTATGTACTCGAATACAGATAAAAGGTTTTTAGAAAACACAACCTTTGAAGAATTATATAGTATGTTCTTATTTGATAGAAATATAAGAAATATTATTTTCAAAAACTTATTAATCATCGAAAACAACTTAAAATCTATAATATCTTACCAATTATCAAAAAAATATGGTTATAAAGAAAGGGACTATTTAAAGGAAAAAAACTTTACAAGAAGACCAGAAAAAAAGAAGCAAGTAAAAGATTTAATTAGTAAAATGCAAAGACAAATAAGAATCAATAGTAGAGACCATACAGCAACCATGCATTATGCAGACAATTATGGTTATATTCCAATGTGGATTTTAGTTAAAGTACTTTCCTTTGGAATAGTAAGTGAAATGTATTCCATATTAAAAGATGATGATCAAATTCAAATTGCAAAAGTCTATCATGTAAGCCCAGATTCTTTAATCACCTATTTACCTATACTTGCTAATTATAGAAATCTTTGTGCCCATGAAGATATTTTATTTGATAATAAAACACAAAAGCAAATTGAGGATACAATTTATCATCAACTTTTAAACATTCAAAAAGAAGAAGATGAATATATATATGGTAAGTGTGATTTATTCTCTCTACTAATAATAATGAAAGAATTACTAGTAAATGAAGAATTCAAATCAATGATAATAGAATTAGAGAATGCTGTAAACACTTTAGATTATAATTTATCAACAATAAAAGTGGAAAAAGTTTTACACAAGATGGGATTTCCCCTAAATTGGTATGAATTAAAAAATATGGAAAGGAGTTACTTAAATGAATAATAGAAATGAAGAAAAAAGAAGTACAATACTATATGTGATAATAGGAATTTTAATTGGAATAATTCTTATTCTTGTAGTGGCAAAATATACAGATTTACTCTCTAGTACACAAGTAATAAAACAAAATTCTAAAAATAAGACTATAGTAGAAAAAAATAGCATATCATCAAGTGTAGAAAAGGCAAGAAATTCTGTAGTAATGGTAGAAGGATATCAAAATGGACAATTAGCATCTACAGGAACAGGTTTTATTTATAAAACAGATTCTAAATATGGATATATTATGACAAATCAGCATGTTATAGAAAATATGGACAAAATTCTTTTAATTGATGCACAAGATAATGAAATAGAAGGAACACTTTTAGGAAGTGATCAATACTTAGATTTAGCAGTAATTAGAATAGAAAAAGAAAAAGTCTTAGATGTAGCAGAAATAGGAGATTCCTCTGGAATAGCAGTAGGAGATACAGTATTTACAATAGGTTCACCTATGGGGTATGAATATAGAGGAACAGTAACAAGTGGAATTCTGTCTGGAAAAGATAGAATGGTAAGTGTAAGTATAGGAAATTCAAATACAGAAGACTATGTAATGAAAGTATTACAAACAGATGCAGCTATAAATCCAGGAAACAGTGGAGGACCATTATTAAATATTAATGGAGAAGTAATTGGTATCAATTCCATGAAATTAGTAAAAGAAGAAATTGAAGGTATGGGATTTGCTATACCAATAGAATATGCCATGAGTCATGTAGAGGCATTAGAAAAAAAAGAAGCCATATCTTGGCCAGTATTAGGAATATCTATGCTTAATGTAGCAGATAGAGCATCAGCCTATAGAAATGGAATATCAATACCAGAAAATATAAAGTCAGGAGTTCTAGTCGTAGGCATAACAGAAAATACAGGAGCAAGCAATTCGGACTTAAAAACAGGTGATATTATAATAGAATTAAATGGAGAAAAAGTAGACAACATAGCTTATTTAAGATATGAACTTTACAAATATACACCAGAAGAAATCATAGAAGTAACATATATTAGAGATAATAAAGAATATAAAACAAAAATAACTTTATCTAAAAATGCAAATTAATAAAAATCTCGTTTCTATTTTTAAGAGTCTGTAAATAAAATTGTGTAAATAGAAAATCTTTCCATGATAAAATAAAAGAAATGGAGAGATTTTTATTATGAAAG